>JANOTH010000001.1:0-1569 GCA_031416275.1 Ferruginibacter sp.
GGTAGCGCTTGGCGATGTGGTGGCATTAGAATTACTTCCGCCCGGAACCGCTGCTTGGTTTTGTACCAAAGATAAATTTAACTTACAAATGTTCTGCGATGTTTATCAAGCTGAAACAAAAGCGCAATAACGAACTGAATGCTCATTGTTGCTTCCCGCAGCCACCATATTGCCAAACGCAATCCTATGTTTACAATTCAATAAATTTATCCCAGCAATTATCATTATATTTTGAAAGAACAGGGGGCGGAATAAGATAGTCAAACGCAATAAGCTCGAAGCTTTTCTAACACGCTTATCCCTGCCTCCCTTTTCTTACTATATGCTGTACAGTTCGCAAAGCATTTAAGCTTGTATTAGGATGATAGCAACGTAAGAACTTGTTCTTCCATTTTTTTTGGCAAGGCTAATTTACTCAAATTATTTACATCAAAATCAACAACCATGAAACCAATTAAACAACCCGGCAAATTGTACTGCGGCATAGATGTTTCAGGCGATACGCTCGATGTATGTTATCAAACTGCAGAAGGTATTTTTGAATGGAGCAAGTGTGCAAATGATGTGGCGGGTTTTACTGAAATATGGAAGCTCACCGGAACAGATTATCATTTTATAATGGAGGCTACAGGGGTATACCAGTTGCCCCTTTTGCTTTTTTCTGGAAAGTAAAAAAGCTATGTACAGTGTGGTAAATGCGCTGCAGATAAAGCGTTACATACAAATGAAACTCGAGCGCAACAAGACAGACAAAAAAGATGCGTTTCACATCTGCATGTATGGCTTCGATCACAATCCTGAATGCTATAAAATGCCCGACAGGCTTTACTTTGAGTGTCGTGCCCTGAACAATGCTATAGAAACGGTTACTATAGAAATCACAGGATTTAAAAACAAGTTACACTCACTTTCAAAACTGGAAATTGAAAATAAAGTAATCGTAATAGGCTATAAAAAAATACTGCGTGAGCTAAAGGCAGAACTTAAAAAATTTGAAGCAGAGTTGTATAAAAAACTCGAAGCCTGGCAACCGGAGATGGTAAAGCATGTACGTAGTGTGGTGGGTATTGGTAAGCGTGCAACGGCCATTTTGGTTGTAGCTACTCAAGGCTTTAAACATACAGCAACTTACCAGCAGCTGATCAGTTACGCAGGACTCAGTCCAAAAGAATACAGCAGCGGCAGCAGTATAAGAGGCAGGGTAAGAATATGCAAACAGGGTGGCTCGCTATTGCGTCATACACTCTATATGTGTGCCCTCAATGCTAAGCAAACCAATGGTGCCTGCAAGGAATTGTTTGACCGACTTGTAGCAAAAGGAAAGAATAAAAAACTGGCAATAATTGCAGTTGCAAACAAACTTTTAAAACAGGTATTTGGAGTGGTGAAAA
Source organism: Ferruginibacter sp. (assembly GCA_031416275.1). Taxonomy (GTDB): domain Bacteria; phylum Bacteroidota; class Bacteroidia; order Chitinophagales; family Chitinophagaceae; genus Ferruginibacter. The sequence continues at coordinate 1,392 of JANOTH010000001.1, forward strand.
ACGAATGCTTATTCGACAGAAATTATTATAAAAAATTAGCCTGATTTATTTGGTTTTCTGCACAGTTCGTGTTGGGCGTATGTGCTTTGTCTAAGAGTAGCAGTTTTTTATAGTAGGATTAGGCATTCTCGGAATAATCATAAGGTTTTTATCATTGAATTTAAAACGAATGTTCATT
>JANOTH010000002.1:0-39396 GCA_031416275.1 Ferruginibacter sp.
GTGATCTAAAAAAAGCCGATTTTTTATTTTCAACAATGGGTAAACCTTGGCTTGTAAATTTGGGTTTAACGTTGATGCCTTCTGCTATAAAGCTGCAAATTCCTTTTACAAAAAAAATAATTCGCAATACTATTTTTAGCCAATTCGTTGGTGGAGAAACCTTGTCCGAAACGGCTGTGGTTGCCCAAAAACTTGGCGAATATAATGTGGACGTTATTCTTGATTATGGTGTTGAAGGTGGTAACGATGGTGAAATTGGCTACGACCATGCAACAGATGAATTTATAAAAGTAATTACCTATGCAGCTACGCAAAAGAATATTCCTTTTATGAGTATCAAAGTTACCGGGCTTGTTCGTTTTGGTTTACTTGAAACAATTGATACCGGTATGGGTGCAATACAAGGCACTTTAATGAAACGCTACAACGCAGTACTAGAGGCGCTTACCGTTGATGAGTTATCTGAGTGGAAGAGAGTAATAACAAGAATTACAAAAATATGTAAGGCAGGCATTGATAATAATATTGGTGTGTTGGTAGATGCTGAAGAAACCTGGATACAAGATCCTGTTGATGCACTTACCATTTTAATGATGGTTGAGTTTAATAGAATTAAAGCTACGGTTTACAATACCATTCAACTATACCGACACGATCGTTTACAGTTTTTAAAAGATTGTTGTGTTGCAGCAAGTGAAAAAAATTTTATATTGGGCGCAAAGCTTGTAAGGGGAGCATACATGGAGAAAGAGAGAAAAAGAGCGAGTGATAAAAATTATCCATCACCTATACAACCGAACAAAGAAAGTACGGATAAAGATTACGATGATGCTGTAAAATTTTGCATAGAAAATATTGATAAAGTTGCAGTTATTGTTGCTTCACACAACGAGCAAAGTAATTTGTATGCGACTCAGTTATTAGATAAACAGAATCTTCCTCATAACCACCAACACATTCATTTTTCGCAATTGTATGGTATGAGTGACAACATTACTTTTAACCTTGCAAAAAGCGGCTGCAGTGTAAGTAAATATTTACCATTCGGGCCAATTGAAGATGTGGTTCCATACCTCATGCGTCGTGCACAGGAAAACAGTTCTGTATCTGGGCAAATGGGAAGAGAACTTGCACTTATAAAAAAGGAAACAAATAGAAGAAAAACAATTAGAAAATAATTTATTGTAGTTTCATAACCTTATTTTCCACTAAGGCAAATACTGACTCTTCAGCTGTAGGCTTAACAGGAAATGTTCCTGTAAATTTTCCGAATGCAGGCAATACTGCATAGTTTTTAGCAAAATAAAAGCAGGGTAAACTAATAGTTTGTTTGGCAATACCACGCATAAAAACAGATGGATGAATATGCCCACTAAAACAATAATCCTCTTTCTTCGCCTCGCATTCATTTATATCATGCGTGAAAGAAAAATTGCGAATAGAAAGCTGTTTTTTGTGTATCTCGATAGCGGCATTTTTATACCACTCATTTTTTAAAATATCGTGGTTGCCTTTTATTAAATGAATTTCCACGTTGCCGATATCTTTCCTCCATCTTAAAAAAAGATCGTGCTCTTTGTTTATAGTGCTGTGAAAAAGATCGCCAACTATAATTAATTTTTTGGCACTAAAAACATGAATTTCATTTAACAATCTAAACAAATCTTCTTTGTAAAGATTTTGTGGAATAGCAATGCCACTTTTGCGAAAATGCCCGCTTTTACCAAGGTGAAGATCTGATAAAATGAGTGTTTTTTCGCTTTCCCAAAATACGGTGCGTTGGGCAGAAATTAAAAAATGTTCGTTTAAAATTGAGTGAGAAAGAAAGGGCTGCATTAGCGTTCAAAGATACTACCATTTATCATTTTTATTAAAGTAGGTTTTGTAATGTTTTGCCAGTTCACTAATTTGTATAACTAAACTACTCAACTATGACTGAAACAACATTTGCAGCAGACTCGGAAAATTTAAGTGAATTTCAAACCCAACCATTGCCAAGCGGTTTAAATGTATTGACGATTTTGACATTTATTGGATGTGCAATTTTATCAATCTTTACTTTGGCAACACCTTGGCTTATGACGTTTCTACTAGGTATAATGAACAAAGCCGCAGAATCAGGTAATGATTTAACTCCAAAACAAGCAGCAGATATGGAGGCCTCTAAAAAAGCAATAGAATTAACTCAAACCAATATGGTTCCTTTATTAGCCATAGGTATGGTTGGAATTGTGCTTTGTTTTGTTGGAGCTTTAATGATGCGCAAATTAAAGAAAGATGGTTTTTGGATATATGTTTCAGGGCAGGTGTTGCCCATTATTGGTAGCCTTGCATTGTTAGGAATGGCTCAGTTCACAGGGGCATCAAGTTATATTATGTTTCTAATTCCATTTTTATTTATATTTCTTTATAGTAGACAACGAAAATTTCTTGTAAAATAATCGCAACAAAAAAACGCCGAAATTTATCGGCGTTTTTATTCATTATTGTAAGATTTTAATCGTTGATAAAACTGTTTTTTATTTTTCCTATAAAGTCTATTTCTACCATTCTTACAGCGATCTTAATCATATTTTTAAAAGCGACATTGCTGCTTATGCCATGACCTATAATAACAGGCTTTGCAACGCCTAATACAGGTATACCCCCATAGGTTTCAAAATTAAAACGCTCAAAATGTTCGTCAGTTATATTGCGGCGTTTTACAAGATCATATACACTTTCAGCAAGTTTTAAAACTACATTCCCTGTAAATCCGTCACATACCATTACATCAGCTATATCAAGCAAAATATCTCTCCCTTCAATATTTCCAATAAAATTAATGTGCTTGTTTTGTTTTAATAGCGGATAAGTAGCCTGAGCAAGCAAATTTCCTTTACCCTCTTCTTCTCCCAAATTAATTAGACCCGTTTTTGGGCTTTCTATTTTTAAAATATGCTCGGCAAATAATGTTCCCAACACTGCAAATTGCTGTAAGTTTTCGGGTTTGCAATCAGCGTTTAGGCCCACGTCAACCAATAAACCTAACGAACCATTCTCTCGTGGAATGTACGCACCTATGGTAGGGCGTAAAATCCCTTCAATCGTCCTAATGCTAAATAGAGCACCAATCATCATTGCACCGGTATTCCCTGCACTTATAAAAGCATCAATTTTTCCCGTGGCAAGCAACTGAAAGCCGATCGCTATAGAACTGTCAGGTTTTTCTTTTAAAGCTTTGGTGGGGTGTTCGTGCATTTCAATTACTTGCTGTGCGTGTGTAATAGTGTACACCACCTCAGGCAATGGGTGTAATTGAAGTGCTTTTTTAATTTCTTCGGCTTTTCCAATGAGCACTAATTTAATAGGGGCGGGGTTATCTGCAAAAAATGCTTCAGCTCCCTTCACTGCTTCAAGAGGAGCATAATCGCCACCCATCATATCCAGCCCTACTGTGATCATTGGTAAGAAAATTTAAAAATTAAAAATTCCAAAATCGAACCTGAAGTTAAGCAAGTCGATTCTGGAATAAAAGATTTTTTAAGTAAAATTATACAGCTCTTAATGGTGCTTTTTCTGACACCAATTTACCTTTGTAATATAATTTACCTTCGCTTACGTGTGCACGGTGGCGTACATGTGTTTCGCCTGTAGTGCTATCTACGCTAAGTGTAGGTTCTGTAGCCTTGTAGTGCGTTCTTCTTTTTGCACTTCTTTGCTGACTATGGCGCCTTTTTGGATTTGGCATGACTTGTTTTTTTTAGTATTTGTATAATGTAATCTTATGTAAATATCGGTTTATCGTTTTTTAAAACCGTTTATTTTATTCTAGTTGTTTTTAAATTTATCCAACCCTCTCCAGATTGAATTCCCTAGCTGCTCCTCATTTTTTACCTGCATTGCTGCAAGCTTTTTTAAAACCTCTTCATTGCAAAGCGATTTGCCATTTGCATCGTTACCACAAGTGTGTTGCATTGGTATACTCAGCATTACAAACTCATATAACCAATCACTCACCTCAATATGACTTTCAGACTTTGCAATGTAAAATACATCCGCATCCTCTTCCTCGTCGTTTGCTTTTTGTGGGTCTTCTGTAAGTTTTACCACCATGTTAAATTCATCCCAAAGATCTACCTTCAAAGCATTGCCACATCTATCACAATTTACTTCGGCATTGCCACCAACCATAAATTTCAATATCATGAAACCGTTGTTTTTGTCTAGCGTCATTTTTACACTAGCAACAATTTCATCAACATTTTCTCCTGCTTTTTCTTTAAAAAATTCAGAATCTAATTCGTAATTAAATTCATGAACGCCGGGTTTTAATCCTACAAAAGCAATTTCAAACATACGCTTACTACCCATCGCATTCTTTTTAAAGGAGTGCAAATGTACGCCATTTTATTTAAAATATAACCCTTAAATTGATTTCTAATTGGCATAACAGCCGGTTTTTAGTACTTTAAAGATGTTTTAAACCAGATGAAATTTAAAAAAAGACTAATATTTGTTGCCCTATTACTAATAATTTGCCTGCTCATACACTTTTTTAGTACAAATGCAGAAAGAGTAGAAAACAGTTATTCCTCTATTTTTTATCCTTTTTTAGCATCAAAATTTAGGTTCTTATTTGGTTGGATACCATTTAGTGTTGGAGATATATTGTGGCTATTTTTTGTAGTGTTTCTTTTAATTCAATTTTTCTTTTTTCTGCGTTTTTTACTTCTTAAAAACAGAAGACTGCTATTTAGAGATAAACTGATTCAATTCTGCTATTCATTTTTACTTTTTACAACAACATTTTACATTTTCTTCAACATTTTTTGGGGTATTAACTACAATAGAGAAGGGATTGTCAAGCAGCTTGATCTGCCTTTAAAAAAATATTCGCTTATTGAACTCAAGAATATGAATGCTTTGCTTGTCAAAAAAATCAATTCAACAAAGCAAAATCTTATTCGCAATAAAACTTCTTATCCAAATACAGCTCAACTTTTTGCTATGACGGAAAATGCTTACGAAAACGCTGCTAATCAATTTCCATTTCTCCAATACCATCCAACCTCTATAAAGGAATCTATGTGGGGCTGGGTTGGGAATTATACAGGTTTTGTAGGTTATTATAATCCCGCAACAGGCGAGGCACAGGTTAATACAACAGTGCCAAAGTTCACACAGCCATTTACTGCCTGCCATGAAGTTGCACACCAACTTGGTTATGCAAAAGAAATGGAAGCAAATTTTGTTGGTTATCTGGCTGCTGCATCTTCAAAGGACAATGTTTTTCAATACTCCGTTTATACAGATTTATTTAGTTATGCCAATAGAACACTCTATTTTGCAGATAGTTCTTCCGCATTTTATTACCGCAGATTGCTGCTTTCTTCTGTGTTAAATGATTTTAAGGAGCGTAGGAAATTCAGCATGGATCACACGAGCTTTCTTGAACCTATTTTTAGATATGCCTATGGTTTATTCTTAAAAAGTAATGAACAGCCAAATGGCATACTTAGTTATGACGAGGTAACAGGCTTTATAATTGCTTACTATAATAAGTTTGGTAGCATTTAGGCGTTATTCAAAATTATTTCTTAAAATCTTAACCTTTCTATGAAAGCAATCTACAAATTAATCATCTCAATCATTATCCCATTAGCCGTTGGAGCAATTTCAGGTTTTTTTACATCTTCTTCAGTAAATACTTGGTTTAAAACATTAAATAAGCCATCGTTTAATCCACCAAGTTGGGTATTTGCGCCGGTTTGGACGACACTTTATATTATGATGGGCATTTCGTTTTACATCATTTGGAACAGCCATGCAAAGCTGGAAAAACGGTATACTGGATATACTTATTATTGGATACAACTGGCGCTCAATTTTTTATGGTCGTTCCTATTCTTTTTTTATAAAAGACCTGATTTTGCTTTGATAGATATTATTTTACTTTTCATAATGATTGCCAGCACAATCATGTCTTTTAGAAAAGTTTCAAAAACTGCTGCATGGTTGCTGGTGCCGTATTTGTGTTGGGTTACATTTGCAACAGCACTTAATTTTGAAATTTGGAGGCTAAATTAAAGCTTGGTTTTTTTAAAGCTAGTTTAAAACTTCTACTACTTTTTTCCTAAAATTACTGTTAGATAGTACGCTAAGTTCAAAACTGTTCATCCAGCCTTGTAACATTTGGTTTTCATTACCGGATAGGTTATTAAAAAAGTAAGCCATTTCTATCCGAGTATTTTTTTTGGTAGTTGCATACAATGCTTTGGTAAGCACCCAAGCTGTACTTCCTCCTTTGGTTCCTGCATGTAAAAGCCATTGTTTGTTGGTAGGGTTTTCGGTTAATGTTTCCAATACTTTTGCGAGAACTATATAGGTTGCAGAATCGAAAACCTTTCTTTTATTTAATGTTTTACTTACGTTCACATAATCTTTTGTAGTAGATGCGGGTAGTCTGTCGCTCCATGCCTTTTGCATTTTTCTGGTAAGGTCTTGCGGGCGAAATTTAGATTTTAAAATGGTATCAAATTTTAATGCCTTGTGCATATCATAAGCATAGCGGCAATACTGTTCTTCTGATAAAGAATTGATTCCTTTTAAAACAAATTCTTCACTTTTCTTTCTCGGATTTTGAAACAGAAAGAGTGACGCAACCAAAGGAAAAATACGGGTATGCTTTTTAATGCCGAGTAATTCATTGTTGTTGGTAATATTATCTAACCCCACAAGGTCCATTAAGTACTCAGTATTTGCATTGCTACTAAACATAATCATACCTCTTGCAATGTTAATGAGTGCTATGCTTTGCTCTTTTATATGACCAATCCTTCTTTCGTATGCAATCCAATTTGGGTGCGCTCCGCCATCTGTATTAGGTAAATAATATTTATCAAGTTCTTGCAGGGAAATCATTTCATTCTCATCAAAAACCTTTTTTGCGGCTTGCTTTGCGAATTCCACTGCAACCAAAATTTTTACTGTACTGGCAAGTGGCATCATTTTATTTTCATTTAAATGCGCCAATACGGTGTCGTTTTGTGAGAGGTAAAGGGAAGACCTTGAAGGGTTTGCCTTTATAAAATTTAAAAGAGAATCTGCTGTTGTTTGAGCAGATATTAAAATGGTAATGGAACAGAAAAGAACTGATAATTTTATTTTTTTCATCTATAAATATCGTTTTGCGGACACTCTAATTAATATTTAATCATCTGCATTTGGTTATTCTAAAATGCATTCTTCCACATCATACTTTCCACAGGTACATCTGGTTGCCCGCTGTATTTTGCATTTTTCTTTTGGTTGTATTTTACCTCAATTTCCCCATCTACCGGAAAATAAATGAGTTGCCCAATAGGCATTCCTTTGTAAACTCTTACAGGTTGTTTTACAGAAATCTCTAAAGTCCAGTGCCCACAAAAGCCCACATCTCCTTTGCCGGCAGTTGCATGTATATCAATACCAAGGCGACCCGTAGACGATTTTCCTTCTAAAAAAGGAACGTGGGCATGTGTTTCTGTATACTCTTCGGTAACACCTAAATAAAACATGTGCGGTAATAGTAAGATGCCTTCTTCAGGGATCTCAAAATGCTTTATTTTATTGTGCTTTTTTGCATCAAGTTCAGCATGTTCATAAGTGGCAAGATTTTTACCTAGATGTACATCGTAACTATTGCTACCAAGATCAGTTCTGTTATAGGGAACAACTTTAATGGTTCCTTTACCCATTTCTTCTAAAATTCGAGTATCGCTTAAAATCATATTTTACTTTTTATGTGCGCAGCACATGTTGTTGATTATATTTTTTCGAACAAAGAAGAAGCCATGTGCATCATCGTTGTGTTATATTAATACCGAAAATCGGGACTTACTTCAAGGTAGCACCTTTTGCATCTTTTATTTAAGCGTAAAAGGCTATCACTATCTCATTAAATTTGTATTAGCCTCGTTTCCTAAAATAAAAAAGCCATCAAGCTAACATAATCTAACTTCCACCTTTGGGTAATTTAGAAGGCTCGCTTTTCCTACATTTGCGCCATGCCGCTCATTTACCAAAATAAAATAAATTCTGCTACAAAAATAGGCGTTTGGCATATTACCGAAGAAGAGAATTTTTTTCTAAACCATGTACCACTACAACGTAGCATTACGCACCCACATAAAAGGCTGCAACACCTTGCAGGTAGGTATTTGCTGCGAGAATTGTTTCCTGAATTTCCACTATCACTTATTATGATTGCAGATACACGAAAGCCATTTTTACTGGATGATGTTTTTCATTTTTCTATTTCACATTGTGGCAATTATGCCGCAGCTGTTGTGAGTACCGAGAATAGGGTGGGAGTAGATATAGAAATACCACACCAAAAAATTGAAAAAATTCAGCACAAGTTTTTATCTGAAAATGAAAAAAAGATTTTGAGTAAAATAAATGGAGATGATATAGAAAAACTAACAATGGCATGGAGTATTAAGGAAGCCATGTTTAAATGGTATGGAAAAGGCCAAGTAGATTTTATTGACGATATGAATATTATTGCCGTACAAGTCAATGAATTTGGTTGCTATGCGGACTGTCTCTTTAAGAAAGAAAAAAATGTATTGCTACGGCTCACAACAACTTTGATTGACGGGAATAATTTGTGCTGGGTGGTAACCGAACCTTAAATAGGATGTTGGTTGAGAAGTAAACTCATTGTCATAAACAAATCTGGATATTGTTGTTTCATTGCTACAGGTCTTTCAAAAAATATTTCTACACTTTCCGCCCAAAACTCCTGCAAGTTTCTTAAGCCATAATCAGAATATAATTTTTTGTTTGAAAGATGTTCATTTTTAAAAACAGTACTACTCAACATATCAAAATTACCATAAGCTTTTACAAATGTGTGGTCCCTCTCATCTTCGCATACCATGTTTTGACAATAATATGCATGTGCCATTTCGTGTAACCCAACGTTCTGTCCATTTTCAATATTCTCATATCCCTGTAAAAAATGTTTCCACGAAATATTTATTGTGTTGCCAGATACATTTCCTTCTAAAAACCTGACGTGTGGCACAACACCTAAAAACTCCTTTGGAAAAATGTTGATGTATTTATAATGAGGTAACATATACTCATCCAGCCCCAAACTTACTTGAATAGCAGTTGCTGATATTAGTACAGGCATTTCTTTAAACCCACTTTTATCATGTATACTAAAAACCTTTTTCGCCATAAATTTTTTATGACGTTGCAAAAAGCGAAACTTTTCGCCTACTGACAATGTATTAAAATAGGGGAAACGCTTATGCAGAATTGCTTCAATTTCTTCGGTTGAAAAATTTAAATCTTTTCCTATGTATACTAAAGAATTGTAGGTGGGAATTTTAACAGGTTGTGCATATTCCTCTTCAAAATAATTTTTTCTTCGGGTTCCAATTTCATTCCATTCATTGTCATCTTCGGCGTAAGGATTATTTTTCTTTCTATTTTTTCTGTAAATGGCGTAAAAAATAAACGCAATAAAAGCAAATATTAGAACAAGCTCTATCTTAGTACCCAGGTTGTCATAATATTCTTTTTCCTCTAAAAATTTTTTTTCTTTATGTAGTCGCTCAAAACTTATGAGTGAATTTAATATGGAATCATTATGTTGATTGTTTGAGATAGAATAGGCTAAATCCCCGATCGATTCTGAAGTAATCGAATCTTGGATCATTCTAATTAAAGAGGCGTCAGTGATGTTCGTGTGATCATATAGCAGAATGTCGCCTCGATCATTTAACCTCAGTGTATCTTGGGGCATTGTTAATCATTAATAATTTCAATAACATTATTCATCATTATCTACCAACTGCATATTCAATTCCTGCCCGGCAATACCCTCTACCGAGCCCGAAATATGTAAGGAGTTTTGTATGATTAGTTCAATTTGTTTTTCTTTCTTTTTAAAGTTTTTTTCAAAGTCTTCTCTTTCTTTTTGCATCATAGAACGCAGCCCCCTAAAACCTTCCCGCATGGCGTTCATATTGCCTACAAACTCATGACTTGTTAAATAATTATACATGGCTACCATTTTTTCACCTTTGTTCTCCTGACTTGTTCTGCTTTCACTTATTTTTAAAATGGCATTTCTTAAAACCAAAGCAAGGCTTCGAGCTTCTGAGAATGTACAGATATAAACCCCATTCTTTTCACCGAACTGCTGCAGATCTTTGGGCATTGTTTTGGTTACAATTACTGCTATATCTGCACCTGTTGCTAGCATATCCTTCTTCAGTTTTTCTATCCATTCTGCTGTGAAGGCCTCAGTCCTTTTACTTTCATAAATAATTTTACCACATTCCTGACCAACATGGTTACGCACCGTTTGTATGCAATCTGCACCACGGACACCTTTGCCTACTTCATTTATTATATCAAATGGAAAAGTGGCGGCCAGCATTTCTTCTAATGCTTGCTCCTGTACTTCGCCCTGCAACTGCATAGAGCCTTGTTCGGCTTTGCGTTTCATTTCTTCTGCAAGTTTCTTTTGGTCTTCCAATTGTTTTTCGAGCTCCCGCATGCGCATGTTTTGCTCATTTTCTTTCATTGAATTTTTTTCAATTTCCTGCTTGCGAATTTGTTCGCCCAACGATTGTCTTTCTTCCTGTAATTTTTTTTGAACAGTTATTTCCAGTTCGGCTTCTTTATTTTTTAACTGTTGTTCTAACTGAAGAAATTCGAGTTCTTTTTTTCGGGCTAGTTTTAATTTTTCTTCATTATCATTTTTTTCTTGTTGAAGTAATTTTAAACGGTTTTCAAAATCAGATGAAATGCTTTTGGTAAGTTGCTCCTGCATTTCTGCTTCCATTTTTATTTTTTCATTTTGAATTCTTTTTACAAAGAGTTCATTTTCATTTTTCTTTTTTTCTTCAAATGATATTTTCTCTGCTTCTAATTTTTTTTCAGACTCTTCTATTTTACTGAGCGATTGTTGAAGTTTATCTTGGTATTTTATTTCAATTTTTTTCTCTAGATCTGCTGCTATCACATTTTCTACATCGAAGCTGTGCCCACACTTAGGGCATTTAATATCGTTGGTCATTTAGTTTTATTTTTTACAAGTTAATAAATTTGAGGATACGGCTTAAGGTGAAAGTTTACCGCAAAGTCATAAAGGCGCTGGGTAAAATAAAATACATTTAGTGTCCTTGAATTTTTAGTGTTTCTTTTTCCTCTATGTGGCTTTGTGGTTCAAGTAAACTTTGTAATTATTAAACTGTTAATTAGCGAAAAATCATAAAAGTTGAAAAAAGCTATTCTGTTGAGCCTAGCCATGATTGCAGTGGAAAGCCCGGAATGAGTGAGCTACGAAGGAGCGAAACGAATGAGGACTTGCAACGGAAAGCAGGATACAAAAGTTGAGAAAAGTTATTTTGTTGATGCTTCTTAACCCCATAAAAAAACCTGCAATGAAGGCAGGTATTTTTTAGTGCGGCCAATCAGATTCGAACTGACACGCCCGTTGTATGGGCGCTACCACCTCAAGGTAGTGCGTCTACCAATTTCGCCATGGCCGCATGCTATAAACTAAAAAAAACGCCCTAAGACGTTTTTTTGTGCCCCGGAACGGAGTTGAACCGTTACTTACATTGCTGTAAACAGGATTTTAAGTCCTGCGTGTCTACCAATTTCACCACCGGGGCAGAGACCTTATCCTTACTTCGCCGAAAAGAAGATGGAGATAAAAAAAACTCCCGTTTGAGGCGGGAGTTTCTTAGAGCGGAAGACCGGGCTCGAACCGGCCACCTCGACCTTGGCAAGGTCGCGCTCTACCAAATGAGCTACTTCCGCAGGTTATGTGTAAGATCTTTTATTCTCAAAATAAATCTTGCGATTTGTTTTTCGGATTGCAAAAATAAGGATTGAAATCTAATTACAAAATTTTATTTGTATTTAGGATTGTAAAGTGTGTTTTCAGGCACTTCTACCTTTGGTTTCCCTTTGTACCTGTTGGTATATTGGGCTACACAAGCCGACAATACTATGGCTATTACTACTGCTATTTGGCAGTACCATAAAAAGCGGGACGACGATACCCAACTGTGTGTAAAATCATTTTCTTTATCCTCAATTATTTCTTGTTGCATATTTCAAATTTTCAAGTGCAAAAATAAGACTTATTTTTTTAAATTTTTATTTGACGTTTATAAATTCTGAAAAGGTTTTTTTCTTCCTAAAATAGTATTGCCATAAGATGCTGCCGTTGTAAATGCCATTTAATTTTTTACTATTTGTATGTGTTTTTACCGTTAATTTCTTTTGAAAAAATATCCATTTTACAAAATGAAGATGTGCCTTTGCTATTGCTATAAAATACCTGCCCTCGCCTGCAAACAATCCTTTATAAGCAGCCAATGCATCGAGACCAAAACGTATGGGCATTTTTAAGAATAAATCGCCGGCAGAGCTATTTTTATAAATCATTATCAAGTTGTTTCTAAAATTTAAATAAATTTTAGTGTTGTTGCCCTTTGGTAAAGTGCCCCCGCCAACATGGTACACAACAGACGCAGGTTCAACATAGACTTTGTAACCTGCTTTTTGCATGCGCCAACAAAGATCAATTTCCTCTTGGTGAGCAAAGAAATATTCATCGAGCCCACCCAACTCGTTAAATAAGTTTGCTCTTACAAACATGGCTGCGCCTGATGCCCAAAAACATGGAACGGCTATATCATACTGCCCCTTATCTTCTTCCATTGCTTCTAAAACTCTGCCTCTTGCAAATGGGTACCCAAAAGTATCTATCCAACCGCCGCATGCACCGGCATATTCAAAATGATTCTTATTTTTTTCATCTAATAGTTTAGGTTGGCACGCACCAATCAATTTATCGTTTTCCATTAGTTCAACAATTGGCTCAATCCAACTAGGCGTTACTTCTACATCGCTGTTAAGCAAAACAAAATAATCTGCAGTCACTTGTTTTAATGCCGTATTGTATCCTTTTGCGAACCCTTCATTTATTTTATTTACAATAATTTCTACTGTTGGAAAATGTTCTTGTAGAAAACTGATTGAATCATCTGTTGATGCGTTATCGGCGACAATTATTTTTTTATTTTGGTAGGTAGATGCTATGACTACCGCCAGAAATTTTTCAAGGAAGTGTCTGCCATTCCAGTTTAAAATTACAACAGCTACTAAAGGTGATCCTGAATTTGTAAAAGAAGTATTTGCGTTATCAGCTATCATGTTGCTACAAACATACTTCATTTGTAAACTTTATAGGCATTTGCATTTCAATAATTGCTATTTTTAAATATGCTTCAAAGGTTTTTAAATTTGAGAAATATTCTAGGCCTTATTGCCATTGCTTTTATATTGGCGAGTATTTTTTTTAGTAATTTTCTTGCCAAAAAAATTGCTGCAGATGAGAAGAGAAAAGTACAGCAATATGTAGAAGCTGTAAACGACTTAAATAATATAAACAACCTGGATACAAAACTCGCAACAAAAATTATTATTGAAAACGGTAAAGATATTCCGTTAATACAAACGAATGAAAGAGACAGTATCGTTGCAAACAATTATGACTCCGGCGCAGTAGCAGGTAATAAATTTTATTTAAAAGAACAGCTAAGAATTTTAAAGAAAATTAATCCGCCAATCATTTGGCAGAACCCGCTAAACCCTTCTGAAAAAAACTTTACATACTATGGAGAATCTGATTTGCTTGTACAGATAAGGTATTTTCCAATTGTACAATTGGTTGTAGCAATACTTTTTATAATTATCATTTTTATTGCAGTTTCTAACAGAAGTAAGAGCACGCAAAATCAGGTTTGGGCGGGTATGGCAAAAGAAACGGCCCATCAGTTGGGAACTCCCATTTCTTCATTAGAAGGTTGGATGGAGATGCTGAAAGAAAATGAAAGTACACAAGAAATTGCGTTGGAAATGAGTAAGGATGTCGAGCGCCTGAAACTTGTGAGTGATAGGTTTGGTAAAATTGGAAGTACGCCAAAACTTGAAGAAACTGATTTGATTTTTCAAATTGAAACGATGGTTAATTATATTAAAAGGCGTGCAACTGATCGAGTTTCCTTTACTGTGAATACCAACGGCGAAACCGATATTAATGCGATGATTAACCCACCCTTGTTTGATTGGGTAATAGAGAATTTATTAAAAAATGCTTTAGATGCAATGGATGGAAAGGGATCTATAGAAATCAACATAAAAAATGAAACTGCACAAATAATTGTAGACGTAAAAGACAGTGGAAAAGGCATAAGTAAAAATAATATACCCAATGTGTTTAAGCCCGGCTTTACTACAAAGCAAAGGGGATGGGGCCTAGGTTTATCGCTCAGTAAACGAATAATTGATTTGTACCACAAAGGACAATTATTTGTAAAACAAAGCGAAGTTGGTAAGGGAACCACTTTTAGAATTGTGTTGAAGAAATAAAAAAGCCTTCAAAAATTTTGAAGGCTTTTTAAATATAGTTATAAAGATTATTAAATTTCGCCCATTACAAACATAACTCCTTTTGGTTGTGTGTTACCAACTTCGGTTTCTAATGTTATTGCAAAAGCCTGCGCTTTGCCAAACGATTTCATTTTTTGTATACTGTATTTTTTGCCATCTTTAGAAGTGATCATACCTGCATCAACAGGCTTACCATCTACAATAGCCCAAAGCTGGTATTGTTTTCCTGCCGGTGCCATTGGCATGTTAGTAGGATCTACATACACCTCACCAGTATTTTTCATCCAAAATATTTTTGCTCCTGCATCAGGTGCTGCTTCTAAACCTTTAAGAGATACAGGCTCACTATATTTACTCTGCACAATGCTCAAATCTTTATCAACCTCTGTTAAGTGTTGGTTTAAGGAAGCTATTTGTTGCTGACTTTCAGCGTACTTACCATTTACATCTTGGTACTTATTATAGTAAAAGAAATTAAGTACTGTGCTTCCAATTAAAAGCAACACCGCCGCTGCAGCTGCAACACTGCGCAAAGGGGAAGACATTTGAACAACTTTTGCACTTTGAACTGGTTCGCTGCTATTTGTAGGTTGATTTGTAAAATTTAATGAAGAAAATAATTCGTTTTTAACGGATGATGAAGGCGTTACTGCATTAGCAAAAGCGTATGCTTCGAAGGCTTTTTCTATATTGATTATTTCTTCGTCTATTTCGGGATACTGTGAGCGTAAAAGCTCAACTTGTGCCGATTCCTCTATAGATGCAGCGCCAATGACGTACATTTCTAGAAGACCTGATGATATGATTTCTTGTTTTTCCACTTGTTTTTTATTATTGCAACAGTTTTCTTAATTCGATGATAGCGGTTCGCATTCTTGTTTTTACAGTTCCTAAGGGAATTTCCATTTCTTTAGAAATTTCCTCTTGAGTGTAACCACTAAAATACGCCATGTCAATAATTACTTTTTGTTCTGGTTTTAGATGTTGCAATTGCTTTCGTAAACCAATTGTATCAAATTTTTCTGATGTAAAGCTCTTATCTTGATATGTAGTTACGGAATTTTCATCTTGAGAGATTTTTTTTCCTTTTTTGTAACCTTTACTGCGTAAAGTATCGATCGTAAGGTTTCTCGTAATATTGATCATCCAAGTAAAAAGCCTCCCTTTACTAGTGTCATACTGCTTAAAGTTATTCCAGATTTTGAGAAACGCTTCTTGTAAAATATCTTCTGCAAGTTGTGTATCGTCCACCATTCTCGTAATAATTCCGTTTAAGGCTGCGGCGTAATTATCGTATAAGTAAGAAAATGCTGATTGATCTTGTGCTCTCAGAAGTATTACAAGTTCCTCTTCACTGTATTTTGTAATAGTTTGCAATTACTTCTTTGTTTGTTTTAAATGTAAGATAATGTGTTTTACATTAAATATTAACATGTTGATGGTTTAGCTAAAAAAAAATCTAAATTAGAAATCAAAACCTAACCCGCTTTTTTTACTTCAGATACGGGACTGAACAAATACCATTTTCCTGTAGCAATTTCCCTGCATTTATATCTTTTCCTCATTTTTTCTCCTTTCTCAAAAATCCGGCTACCTCGTATTTCAAAAAGTTGCCCCAATGGTAATTGCTCAACAAAATAAGTGTCTTCCTTTCTTTGATCATAATTTTTTAGCACTCTTAGCAATTTTACATCGGCGCAACTACTAGCGGCAGGGTTAGCTATTGAGGTCAGTAAAGTTGTTTCAACGTCAGGCGGAAAAACCTTTTTTGCAACAAACACTTTTAAAATATTAGAGAAATTTTTCTTCCACTCTGTACCATGAGGTTGTACACGTTTAGGGTGTTGTACAAAAGTTACAAGGTGGGCTATTTCGTGAAGTAAGGTAATGAGAAACGAAAATTTATTTAAGTCGCCGTTTACACTAATTCTATGGCCTTTGCCCGCATGTGCATGTCTGTAATCTCCCAAAACACTGCTTCTGCTCCTTGTAACAGTTAGTTGTATTTTAAACTCGTGCAAATATTCCAACACCGATTCAAAACAACCGTCAGGTAAATAAGCCTGTAAAGCAGAAAAGTCGACTTTGTTTTTAGACATTTTTGTTACTGTTCACTTTAGAAATTGCAATTACTTCTGCAGCAAGATAAATAAGGTATATAAAAAGTGAAATGAACACCGCCTTTTTATTGTAGGTTGGTCCTACAAGCACAACATAGGCAAGTACTGCAAGTATAGTACTAAACATTTTTACCATCATTCCTCCCATTACACTTCGTATAAAAACATTTGGATTTTTATTAGCAAGCGCATTTTTCTGCATAAAAAACACCAATAGGCCCGTGGCCATGAAAAGAAAATTTGCACCTAATAATACATTCTTGTCAATATGGTAATTATTCCAAAGCGTGCCCGCAGTAAAAATTAGTATGGTGATAGACAGAAAAATGAAAATCATTGGTAGCAGCACTTTACTGAATAGCTTCATATAATTATTTTTTTGGTGCTGTATCTTTTATTACTTTATAAATAAGCACTATTATTATAAGTAAAGGTAAAACCCAAACAAGTATTGGGCTGCTAAATTTTAATAAAGCATCTAATTTTAAACCTGAGTACACTGCTATTACAAGTGCAACCGTTAGCTGTGTAGCAAAACCTGCATACTTCCATAATAGACTGTTGTCTGGCTTTTTTTTATTAAGTGGCGGTTCAATCATTGGTATTTTCCACCTTAGGTAGTATAATTTTATTGGTATCCAACGCCATTACTTTGCCCTGCAAAACTTTCTGGATATTTTTTAGATAATTATCCTGATATTTTAAGGCCTGCTCCATGGAATCTGTTCTTATTTTTAATGCTCTGTATTCTTTTACCTGTTTTGCGCTGCCCATGCCTGTGCCAGGCAGGTAATATTTTAGTGGTGTAAAAATTATTAAAGATGCTGTGAGACCAACCATTAAAATAAAGACAGTGCTTAATACTACATAAACACCCATTCTTGTAAGTTTAAATTTTACAACTTCCTCAAAAGTATCCTCGTTCATTATGATCAATCTATAATGGCTTCGAAGTCTTTTAAATGTATTGTTTACATCGGGCATTGACATAATTGCTTATAATATTGCTTTGGTCCTTATCTGCGCTAAATTAGCTATTAATGAAGCAAACCTAAATTTTTAACAGAAATAAATTACCTAATACTTTTAAATTAGTTTGGTAGAGGTTATTTTTGAGCGTTATAACAGAATAAATACGAACTTTAAATCTATACCAATTAATTTTTTCATGTTGAAATCTAAGGTTTTATTGATAGGAATTTTAACAATGTGTGCTGTCTTTTATTCAATTGAAATAATAGCACAGCCTGCATGGACAATAGACCCGTTTGGTAAAGAAAAAAAGCCTGAAAAATATGAGGAAAAAAAGTTGGCATCCGAGAAAACAGGTGAAAAAAAGTTTAAAGGCGTAAGAAAGTTTTTACAGAATAACACATCTCACTACAACTTTTTTTTTAATGCAAACAATAGAATAAATCTCGTTATTGAAAGAGCAAAACTTTCAAACATAGATGATTATTCTAAAATGCTTTCCTTCTATCCCTACTCATTAGAGAATACAGCTAGTCAAAAATCAGATCTTGATTCGGTTATTTATAAGTCTACCGCAGGCATTTTATTACACGATTTAAGGTCTGAATGGGTTGACGATTTTTATTTGCTTATTGGAAAATCATATTTTCTTAAAAAAGACTTTGATTCTGCAGCGCTTACGTTTCAATTTATAAATTATAATCTTTTTCCAAGAAAGAAAAAGGATGAAGATTACAATAAGATTGTAGGCTCTAACGAGACTGCAAATGGCACGGGGGCAGGCTCTGTATCAATCGCTGATAAAGAAACGAGAAACATTGTTCAAAAAGCTTTTACAAAACCCGCAACAAGAAATGATGCTTTTATTTGGCAAATAAGAACTTTTACAGAGCAGAAAGAATATGGTGATGCAGCCGGTTTAATAAGTATTTTACAAAACGATAAAAACCTACCTGCTCGCTTACAAAATGACCTAGAAGAGGCAACATCATATTGGTTTTATGCTCAGAATATTTTTGATAGCTCAGCAGTTCATCTCGAAAAAGCATTAAGTAATGCAGACACAAAAGATGATAAAAGCAGATGGGAATATTTGCTTGCTCAAATGTATGAGCTCACCGGTAAATATGATGAAGCTTCTAACTACTATTTAAAAGCTGCGCAACATACGGCAGACCCTGTAATGGATATTTATGCCAGATTAAGTGAGGCTAAAATGTTAAGAAACACCGGTAATTTTAAAGAGCTTGATAATACTATTTCCAATCTTTTAAAGATGGCTAAAAAGGATAAGTATGAACCCTTTAGAGATATAATTTATTACTCAACAGGTCAACTTAGTCTTCAAAAACCCGATACACTTAACGGCATCATATACTACAACAAAAGTGTATCGTACAACAATACCGAGTCAGGTTATAAAGACAAATCTTTTTTTCAGTTAGCAAATATTGCATTTAAGCAACAACGATACAAAGATGCATATGCATATTATGATAGTCTGAGTACTGCATCAAATAAGACACCCGATGATTCTACTTTAATTGAAGATCGAAAGGAATTGCTTAGCCGATTGGTGCCTAAATTAGTTGCAATTGAAAGAGAGGATAGCCTTCAAATGTTGGCTGCTTTGCCAATTGGAGAGCGGGATGCTTTTATAAAAAAAATGGTAAAGAAATACCGTAAAGAAAATGGATTGAAAGAGGAAGACGAGTTTGCGGGAAACACTCTGATAACATTTGCTGATAAAAATAAAGCACCGGTAGATTTATTTAAGGCTGCCGCAGCAAATACGGGAGAATGGTATTTTTATAATAATAATTTACGTTCAAAAGGATTTAATGAGTTTAAAAGCAAATGGGGTAAAAGAACAAACGTAGATAATTGGCGTAGAAAAACTGCTGTTGATGCGAGTGCCAATAATGCTACTAATAATCTTTCATCGCTTGACCCTAGCGCACCTGACGCAGGAACAAGGGGAGGAGGTGGAAGTGACAATACCGAAAAAACTGTAGATTATTCATTTGATGGATTGATGAGCGGACTGCCGCTAACCCAAGAGAAAATAGATACAAGCAATGCAATAATTGCAACAAATCTTTACGAAGCTGCACAAATTTTTCAAAATGAATTGCAGGATTATGAGCAGGCAATAGCACTTTATTTAAACTTTGCAAATAGATTTTCATCAAATATTAGAATACCGGATGTTTATTACGGTTTGGTTTATTGTTACAATAAAATTGGTAATACTTCAAAAGCATCTTTGTACTCAAATCTTTTAAAAACAAATTTTGGAGGAAGTAATGCCACAAAAATATTATTAAATCCATCTCTTTTAAAAACAGGTGAAAAAAATCCTGAGGTAACTGCACGCTACGAAGCAGTTTACAACATGTTTGTTGAAGGTGATTTCCAAGAAGCCATTAATGCTAAAAAGAAGGCTGATAGCACATATGGTAATAATTATTGGTCACCTCAACTGTTATATATAGAAGCAGTTTATCTTGTAAAAGAAAGACAAGATAGTGCTGCTATTGTTGTGCTAAGAAATATTGAATCGTTATACCCAACATCAACGCTGCAACCAAAGGCAACTACTTTAATAAGTGTTTTGCAAAGAAGAAATGAAATTGAAAAATACCTAACCGAGCTTCAAGTTACTAGAGTAGCTGATGATCAATTTGTGGTGGTTGATACCAAAGCGCCAATAGTTGCCACAAGTATTGTAAAACCCGCAGAAGTAAAAGTAACAGCACCGGTAATTACTAAACAAGTTATATCGGACACAATTAAAACGCCTTCGGTTTATATCAATAAATCTTTTACCCTTGCGCCCGATAACCCGCATTACGTTGCTATGATTTTAGACAAGGTTGATGGGGTTTATGTAAATGAGGCAAAGAATGCTTTTGTCCGTTTTAACAAAGGAAGTATGGCAACCATTAACGTAACCATTTTAAGAGATACGATAGATGCAACAAGGTCTTTGCTGCTTTTTCAGCCGTTTACAAATGCAGCAGAGGCAATAAAGTATTTTGATAAAATTAAAAAGGCGGCATCATCAGAAGTGTCTTGGTTGCAACCCGCTAAGTATTCTTTTGTCATTATTTCAAATGACAACCTTTTGCTTTTAAAATCAAACAAAGACCTAACATCATACAAACAATTACTCAATAGAAACTTTGGCAATAAGTTTTAGAAGCCTTTTGCGTAAATATTCTTTTAACACCTTAATTCTATGAAACGATCTGTAAGCATACTCTGGCGTATTTTTTTGTTGGGCTTTGCAACTGTTTTAGTATTTTTTTTACTAGCTAATTTTGGCGTTTTTGGTAAAATGCCTTCTCTGCAGGAATTGGAAAATCCTGAAGCGGACCTTGCAAGTGAAATTATTAGTGCGGATGGCGTTCTAATGGGTAAATATTATTCCGAAAATAGAAGTGAGGTGAGACATGATGAAATTTCTCCCAATGTTTTTAATGCACTTATTGCAACAGAAGATGAACGTTTTTTCGATCACTCCGGTATTGATGCACAGGCGCTTGGTCGTGCAGTATTTTCGCTAGGAACACAAGGTGGTGGTAGTACTATAACACAGCAGTTAGCAAAAATGATTCTTGGGCAGGGCAAAGGAAATGTTTTAGTGAGAGGAACTCAAAAAATAAAAGAGTGGATTATTGCTGTAAAACTTGAAAGAAATTTTACAAAGGAAGAAATACTTACGCTTTATTTGAATAGAGCTCCCTGGCTGAATGTTTATGGTATCAGAAATGCAAGTCGAACCTATTTTCAAAAAGAACCAATTAAATTAAAATTAGAGGAAGCAGCAGTATTAGTTGGAATGCTTAAGGGCTCTTCCATTTATGATCCAATAAGGCATCCTCGTGCTTCTCTTGACAGACGAAACATCGTACTTGGGCAAATGGTAGTTGCAAAAGAACATTATTTGACAGAGGCCGAAGCTGCAACCTTAAAAGCAAAACCACTTATAACAAACTACAAGCAAATTGACGAAAACGTAGGTTCTGCACCATATTTTAGAAGAGCACTTGTAACGTTGATGAAAGATTGGTGTAACAACAACAGAAATCCTAAAACTGGTGAAGCTTACGATTTATATAGAGACGGTTTAAAAGTCTATACAACTATTGATTCTCGTATGCAACAATATGCAGAAGAATCTATGCAAGCGCACATGCCTAATATTCAAAGCAGATTGAATAGTAGTTTAAGACAAAGAGGCAACAAATTATGGAAAGGTCATGACAATATTATTGTTTCTGCCATGAAATTTACAGACCGATGGAAAACAATGAAAGAAGATGGGGCTGATGAAGAGACCATAAAAAAATCTTTTATGGTCCCTGTGAAAATGAAAATTTTTTCGTGGAAAGGAAATGAAAAGCATGAAAAAGACACTACTCTTACTCCTTATGATTCTATAAAGTACCACAAGCAATTAATGCAGACTTCATTCGTAGCAATGGATCCACGAAGTGGAGAAGTTAAAGCATGGGTAGGAGGCATAGATTTTAGGTGGTTTAAATTTGATCATGTTACTGCAAGCAGACAAGTGGGTTCAACATTTAAACCACTGCTTTATACGCTTGCTGTTACTGATGCAGGTTACACACCTGAAACTTATATTCCGGGTGGGCCACTAACATTAGGTGGACAGACCATAAGTACGGGTGGTGGAACTTGTGCTTATTGCCTGGCGCAATCTATTAATGGCTGTGCATGGCATTTAATGGGCACCATAGGTGTAAAAAGAACAATCGAATTTGCTCAGCAATGCGGTATAAAAGTTAAGATACCGCCCTATCCATCTATTGCATTAGGATCTGCAGAAATACCGATGTTACAGATGTTGCAGGCATATACAATGTTTCCTAACAAAGGATATAATACCGAACCTGTTTTTGTAACAAGAATAGAAGATAAAAACGGAAATTTGTTGCACGAGTTTCCAATAGCACAGAGCAAGCAGGTTGTGGGCGAAACAGATAATTATACCATGGTGAAAATGATGGAAGGTGTAATTAAGGCAGGAACAGCTCGTAGATTAAACAGTTACAAAATCCCGGTAGAAAAAGCAGGTAAAACAGGAACTACAAATAACTATACAGACGGTTGGTTTATCGGTTATACTCCAACTCTTTTGGCCGGAACATGGGTTGGTTGTGAAGACCCATTCATACCAATTTATTCCAGTGGCGGCGGCGGTGAAATGGCTGCGCCTGCATGGGGAAATTTTATGCAAAAAGTGTATGCAGATAAGAGATTTGCTGATTATGCATCTGTTAAAGAATTTAGTGCACCTGCAGAACTTAAAAATGATCCTATTTTTGCAGATGCAAATTTTCAAAATATTTTAAGCCAAGGGGATAGTTTGATAGAAGACAGTGGTAACGGCGATGCAGGTGATTTTTTAGAGGATGAAATGACTGACATGAATGCTCCCGAGATTATAGTTGTGGACTCCAATAGAAATAATGACAAGAAAAAAGATGACAAAAAAGAAGTTAAACCACTTCCGGGAACTGCAATCGTAAACGACAAAAAAAATCTGCCAAAACCAAAGCCCAAACCCGCAGAAACTGATTATTAATAGTATTGATAATTTTAAATGCAGCAAATTTTTTGCTGCATTTTTCGTTTTAGGAAACTTTATTGTTTTTTCAATTTTAATAAAACCAACTATTATAAGATGCCGTAGATGCTTGCACAATAAAATTTCTTAAAACAAAACTCAAAAAACAAAATCATGAAAAGAATTAAAAATTTATTTATGCTTGCAGCAGTAGCTATGGTTACTACAACTGCAACAGCACAAATGGAGAAAACAGTAATGGTAGGCGGAGCAGCAATGTATCCTTCTAAAAATATTGTTGAAAACGCAGTTAACAGCGCAGATCATACAACTTTAGTAGCAGCAGTAAAAGCAGCTGGTTTAGTTGAAACTTTGCAAAGTGCAGGACCTTTTACAGTTTTCGCACCAACGAATAAAGCGTTTGACAAATTACCAAAAGGTACTGTTGAAACTTTGTTGAAAGCAGAGAATTTAAAGGCTTTACAAACCGTACTTACTTACCACGTGGTTGCAGGCAAATTAAGTGCTGCTGACATTGTTGCTAAAATTAAGGCAGGTGGTGGTACTGCAACTGTTACTACTGTTGCAGGTGCTCCATTAACCCTTACTTTAAAAGGCAAAAAAGTTAGAATTACTGATACTTCAGGTGGTAAATCTGTTGTAACGATTGCAGATGTTAATCAAAGCAACGGTGTTATACACGTAGTTGATAGAGTATTAGTACCAAAATCTTAATTCCCTATTATTACTTAACATAGAAGCTTCTTCAATTTGGAGAAGCTTTTTTGTTTTATTGAAATGGTATTCATGCATCATGTACATTTTCTTTAAGCAATAGAAAATCCCGTTCATTTTTACTGAACGGGATTTTTTAATATATAGCGTCAATTTAAATTTTTCTCCCTATTGCCCACTACCAAACCTCCACTAGCCAAACCTCTCTAAGCTACAGCTTTACCAACCAAATCAGCAGCTTCGCTTAATAATATAGCACTTTGAACTTTCAAACCACTTTCATCAATTAGCTTTTTTGCTACATCAGCATTGGTTCCTTGTAAGCGAACAATAATAGGTATATCAATATTGCCAATGCTCGTGTAAGCATCAATAACACCTTGTGCTACTCTATCGCAACGAACAATACCGCCAAAAATATTAATGAGAATTGCTTTTACTTTAGGGTCCTTCATAATAATGCGGAAACCGGCTTCTACTGTTTGGGCATTTGCGGTACCACCTACATCTAAAAAATTTGCCGGCTCGCCACCGCTCAACTTAATCATATCCATTGTTGCCATTGCAAGGCCTGCACCATTAACCATACACCCAACATTACCGTCTAACTTTACAAAGTTTAGGTTGTGGTGACCAGCTTCTACTTCTGTAGGATCTTCTTCGCTCACATCTCTTAACGCCATTATATCTGCATGGCGCATCAAAGCATTATCATCAACGTTCATCTTACAATCAACTGCAATAATTTTATCGTCGCTTGTTTTAAATAATGGATTTATTTCAAGCATCCCACAATCCAATCCAACGTACGCTTTATACAAGTTTGTAACAAACTTTACGCAACTCTTTAAAGCTTCTCCCGATAAACCAAGGTTGAAAGCAATTTTTCTTGCCTGAAAACTCTGTAATTCCCCACCTGGGTGAATCCACTCTTTAAATATTTTTTCAGGTGTATCATGCGCCACATCCTCAATGTTCATTCCACCTTCTGTGCTGTACATGATAACATTTTCACCTTTTGTTCTATCTAATAAAATAGAAAGATAAAATTCCTTCACAGGATTTGCGCCATCATAATATACATCTTGTGCAACTAATATTTTGTTTACTACTTTTCCTGCATCTCCCGTTTGGATGGTTACAAGGGTGCCGCCTAATAAATTTGTTGCAATTCTTGTAACATCTTCTGCACTTTTAGCTACTGCAACACCACGCTGTTCCTTACCTACAATATTTCCCTTCCCACGTCCGCCGGCATGTATCTGCGCCTTTACAACAGCGAACTTGCTTCCGTATTGGGTATTTATAAAGCGATAAGCTTCTTCCGCTTCTGCAACTGTACTGCACGCTACACCTTCCTGCACGGGTACGTTATATTTTTTCAATAATTCCTTTGCCTGATATTCGTGAAGATTCATATTGTGAATTTTTTGCGAAGATAGATAAAAACTTATGAGTTATAAATGTAAGAATTGTTGTTTTACATATGGCATTACTACATTACTAGAAATATTAATAAATACATTTTAGCCATTAATTTACCTGAAAAAAATAAAGCTCGTTTCATTAATTAGCGTTTCTATACGAGCTTTTATTTTATGTTTTTTGTAGGAGTTTTTACAATGGTTAAATAGATTGAATATGCTTGCAATAAGTTTTGTTAAGATAGAAAATGATCGTTACAATATTGACTATGAGATTTATTTTAATACGAATCTAAAAGCGAATTATTCAAATACTGAATTTCAAACGGCACTTTGGAATTCTTTTGAATTTGTAACAATTAAAATTTTTTTGTAATCCGAAAAGTTTTGAATACAATCTGCTCAGTTTTATTGTAAAAGAATTTACCTAAAATGTAGTAGCATTCTCCGATGTGCGGCACAACGATAAGTTTAAACCGAAGTTATATTTCATTTTTACAAACACCTCAACTCTTTATTCAATTATCTTTGACGCCTAAAACAAATAATTGTTTATGCTTTCAAAAATTAAAGAATCGGTCTCCTTCATACAAAATATATATAAAGAAACACCTGCTGTTGGAATTGTTCTCGGTAGTGGTCTTGGCAGTTTTACGAGCGAAATAAATATCGAAAAAGAAATCGCTTATTCAGCTATTCCACATTTTCCTATAAGTACAGTTGAAGGGCATAGCGGCAAATTAATATTCGGCGAATTATCGGGCAAAAAAGTTGTTGCAATGGCGGGGCGTTTTCATTATTATGAAGGCTATACAACAGAAGAAGTTGTTTTTCCAATAAGAGTAATGAAGTACTTAGGTATTTCAACTTTGCTTATAAGTAATGCCGCAGGCGGAATGAATAAAAGTTTTAAAGTTGGTGATTTAATGATCATTAATGACCACATAAGCATGCTTACCATTAATCCATTACTAGGAAAGAATGAAGATGCATTTGGTACGCGGTTTCCCGATATGAGTGAGCCCTATAAAAAAGATTTAGTTGACAAAGCACTTTCTATAGCAGCTACAGCAAATTATGAGGTAAAGCAAGGGGTTTACATAGGTGTTACAGGGCCAACTTTTGAAACCCGAGCAGAATATAAAATGTTACATATTTTAGGTGCTGATGCAGTTGGAATGAGTACAGTGCAGGAAGTGATAGCTGCAGTACACATGGGTTTGCCGGTTTTTGCGATGAGCGTTATTACTGATATCGGTATACGGGAAGAAGAGAATACTATTACGCATGAAGAAGTTTTGCAGGCAGCAAAAGATGCAGAACCAAAGCTTACACATATTTTTAAAGAATTGATAGCAGTATTATAATTTAATGAAAAAAATAGGCTTATCATTCATTGTTTTTTTTATTGCTGCAATGGCTTTTTGCCAGGCACCGGGTGGGCGTGTGAGACAAGTTTTAGATGCAAAAAGAGCGCAAACAAATACAAGGGTTTCAGATACTACTAAAAAGAAAAGCAACAATAAATTGGATACGCTTGGCTTTGAGCGAAGAGATGATCTTGCAGATTCTATCTCAATAAGTTTTCGATATTTAGATTCTGTAAGGAGATATCCTATTGATTCATCTGTTAACGATTTTGACAAGTACTATTCTGTTCCTTCATCGTATCAATATTTGGGTAACAATGGGCAAGCTGCTTTTCCACTTATTTTTAGACCGTTTAATAAACCTGGCTGGGATGCTGGCTTCCATGCATTTGATATTTATAAATTTAAACTGGAAGAAACAAAACAATACAAAACCACAGGTCCTTTTTCAATGATCGGCTACCAACTTGCAAGCGGCAAGGAGCAAATGATTCAGGCATTGCATACCCAAAATCCACGGCCAAACATTAATGTTGGGTTTGAATACAGGTTAATAAGCGCACCTGGTTTTTTTGTTACTCAAAATACCAATCATAATAATGTAAGGTTGTTCAGTAATTACCAAGGTAAAAGAAAACGTTATAACGGTGCATTTGTTTATTTATCAAATGCTTTAAAAGCGTCTGAAAACGGTGGTATTACTTCGGATGCGTTTTTGTTGGATCCTAATAAAAAATCTCGATTTAGCATACCCGTTAATTTGGGTGGTGCATTGCCATTTGAACCCAACCCTTTTCAGGCATCGGTAAAAACAGGGAATACGTACAAGGAAAAAATATTTTTTCTTAGGCAAAGTTACGACCTTGGCAAACGAGATTCTGTTGCTGTAAATGATTCTACAACTGAATATTTGTTTTACCCTAAACTTAGGTTACAACACACACTCACAGCTTCTACCAATAGCTTCCTTTTTAAAGATGCAGTTGCAGACTCTACACTTTATAAAAATTGGTACAATATTAATTTCCCAAGCCCTGTAGATACTTTTGAATTGTTTGAAAAATGGCAATCAATTACTAATGACTTTTCATTGATACAGTTTCCTGATACAAAAAATGCAGCACAGTTTTTTTTAGCGGGCGCTAGTTTACAAACACTCAAAGCAAATTTAAAAACTGGGAATTATAATTTTTATAATATTTTGTTACATGGCGAATACAGAAATAGAACCCGTAATAAGTTGTGGGATGTTCTGTTAAAAGGGGAGTATTATTTAAATGGATTAAATAGTGGTGATTACAGTGCTCAAGGGACTATTGGCAGATATTTAAACAAAAAATTAGGTGATATAAGTTTTTATTTTAGCAACGTAAATCGTACAGCTTCTTTTATTTTCGACAACCGTTCATCTTTTAACCTAGGAAACGTTAACAATTACAAAAAAGAGAATATTACCTCTTTCGGCGCTACTGCTACCAACCCGTTTATAAAATTCGGATTTAGTAATTACCTTTTAGCAAACTACAGCTACTTTAAAAATTATTATCAAACAGAGCAGTATAATAATGCAATAAATATCTTGCAATTTTTTGCATCTAAAAAGATAAAACTTAAAAAGAATTTATTTTATTATGCTGATGCTACGGTGCAACAAACTGATAAAGCAGCTCCTGTAAATCTTCCTTTTTTATTTACAAGAAGTAGAATTGCTTACGAAGGAAGTCTGTTTAAAAATTTACGAATAAGTACTGGTTTAGAAATGCGTTATTACACAGCTTACAAAGCCAATAATTATTCTCCATTGTTAGGGCAGTTCAGTCCGCAGGATACTGTAACCATTAAAAACAAACCTGATGTTGCAGCATTTTTAAGTTTTCGGATAAAAGGTTTCTCAGCTTTTTTACGTGCAGAAAATTTAAATACAGTTAACTTTTCAAACGGTTTTGGTTTTGTAGATAATAATTTTGCAGCACCACATTATCCAACGCAAGAGCTTATGATTCGTTTTGGTATTAGATGGTGGTTTGTAAACTAGTAATTTACTTTTCTATTTCTTTTGCCGAGATAATAATGCCACAGTAAAAATGTTGCGGTTGATCTGTACGGACTCCACGATTTAGCGTAGGTCTCAATATCCTCTCTATCATGGATGTTAAGCAACTCTTTAATTGTATTTACAACTGCAATATCTCCCAAGGGTAAAATGTCTGTTGATTGAAGGCAAAACATTAGGTACACATCTATTGTCCAATGTCCAATTCCTTTTATTTTGATTAATTCTGCTCTTACAGCCTCTGGCGTTTTAAATGCTAAACTTTCTACATTAATATCTTTATTAATTATGGCAGTTGCCAATGCTTTTATGTAAGAGGTTTTTTGGCGACTCACGCCGCATGCTCTGTATTCTTCATCTACTAATGCAAGTAAACATTTAGGGGAAAATGCTTTTACTACACTTTTCAATTTGAGATAGGTAGCTTTTGCAGAATCAATAGAGACTTGCTGTTCTAAAATTAGTAACGCCAAAGTTTCAAAACCCTGTGGCCTGGTTGGTATTAACGGCACACCATATTGCTCAATTATTTGTGCAAATATTTTATCCTTTTTTGTGAGATATTGAATAGCTTTTTGCACTGAACGTTACAGATATTAAATTTGTATGCCTAGTTTAGCACAGGTATCCGTAATTATTTGTCTTTGGTAATCTCTTAATTTAATATCAACAAATGGCATTACAGAAAGTGATTTTTTAAAGCCCCGTAAAATGTATTCTGCAGCAACTGCGCCATATTCGTCAACTAAAACTTCACTAATTTTTTTACAGGCATTCTCAACATTCTCTTTTGAAGGGGCTTGAAAATAACTGCGTTCTGTATTTTTTTCATAAACTTTTTTAGTAGGAAGATTTACAATGTTGTCATCAATTGAAACAACTGCGTCATAAAAAAGCTGCTTATTTTTTTCATCATTTAATAGCTTACCACAATATCCTTTTTTAAATGGTTCACTTAAAAAAACAGTCTTGTCTTCTACAATTTTTTCTAAAACTTCATCGCCAACAATTTGAAACGGCGGCATATTGTACTGCTCTGCAATCTTGTTACGCAGGTGAAAAAGCTTTAATAATTCATTTTGGTGATAATTACTGTTTGCGGCTTTTTGTTTTGCTGAAAGTTTTACATTGTACATGGTAGCAACTACCTCTTCGCACAAAATGTTTTCTTCATCAATCATAGCCGTTACACCCTTACTAATTGCAGTTTCAGTAAATATCTCTTTTAGTTTTAGTAACCATATTACATCGTTGCTTGCATAAATCTGTTGAGCATTATTAAGTGGTCTTGGCCGCCAATTTGATCTTTGCATACTCTTATCAAGCTCTACGTTAAACATAACTTTTATAAGGTCAGAAAATGAGTTGGCATTGTGGTTGCATAGCTTTGCGGCAATTTGCAGGTCGTAAATATTTTTAATATTACAACCGTTGATTTTTAAAAGCTGAATATCTTCTGAGGATGAATAGACGACTTTACAAATAGCAGGATCTTCAAAAATCTCCCATAAACTTGATAAATCTTTAAAAGCTAGAGGGTCTACCAAATAGCAAATTTCGCCGTCAAAAATTTGTAATAAAAAAAGTTTGAAGCCATATTCCCTGTAAAACCTATCAAACTCGGTATCGAAACCAAAATCTGTTTTTGTTTTTAATTTTTCGCAGAGTATGGTAAGGTCAGCATCTGTATTTACCAATTTTATACCAATGCCATTATTTTCTATTGTGTTTACCTTCATTCAAAAATTTTTTCAATAACTTTTATTTTGCAAAATGTTTATGTTGCCAGAATATTAAAACATCTTGCTAAATCCTAATACCTTTATTTTATAATTTTCTCAACATACAAATTATAAAATTAATTTTTTAAACTGATATAATTGATGAAGATAAATTTCTACTTTTTATTCTTTTTTGAAATAACAAATGTGTCGTTTTCAGTTGCGCAGCCCAAGCCAATTGTATCAACTTTTAATTTATATAAAAAATCTGTTCAGTTTAAAGATCAAAATAAGCTTATAAATCTGCAGAAATTTATTCCGAATATAGTTTTTGACTTAAAATACAATACGCCAAACAATTTCACTAACATAAAGCTATACAAATTTGCAACTACATCATTTTTACGAAAAGATCCTGCAACGGCTTTGCTACATGTGCAGGACTCTTTAAATAAAATTGGATTGACCTTAAAAATATTTGATGCCTACAGACCATATGCGGCAACTAAATTAATGTGGACAATCATTCATGATGAGCGATATGTGGCAAATCCTGCTTATGGTAGTGGACACAATAGAGGTATAGCGGTAGATGTTACGATTGTAAATCTTAAAACAGCCAAAGAGCTAAATATGGGTACCGCTTTTGATAATTTTACGGATACGGCACACCACAGCTTTACAAAATATCTTTCCAAAGAAATTATAGAAAACAGAACACTATTAAAATTATTGATGGAAAAATTTGGTTTTAAAAGTCTTGAGACGGAGTGGTGGCATTATTCATTTATATCAAACGAAAAGTATGATGTAATGGATATAGACTTTAAAACGTTAACAAAAAGAATTAAATAGGTAACAATTAAAAAAAATTAAATATGACTTCATTTTCATTTTTACCTTTTCAAAATTTAAAATCTGATCGTTTGCTTCTGAGACAGATTACGCCTGCTGATGTAAATGAAATATTTGCTATGCGAAGCAATGTGGAAGTAATGAAGTACGTACCTAGGCCACTCTGCAAAAATCTTGACGATGCAATGGCTATTATAGATATGATTGATCAAAAAATTGTTGCTAACGAGGGCATTAATTGGGCAATTACTTTACACGGGCACAACGAACTAATTGGTTTTATTGGTTATTACAAAATTCAATGGGAGCATTTCAGATCAGAACTAGGATATATGCTTTCACCTAAATTTAACGGTAAAGGATTAATTACGGAAGCCATCCAATTAGTAGTTGAATATGGATTTAATGAAATGAAAATGCATTCGTTGACAGCAGTAATTGACCCTGAAAATATCGCTTCAGCCCGGGTTTTAGAAAATAACAATTTTATAAAAGAAGGGATTTTTAAAGAAAATGAATTTTTTGATGGAAAGTTTATTGATACAATTGTTTATTCACTTTTAAACAAAAACTAGTAATAAACATTTTCATACTTAATAGCCTCTTGCATCATCATCACCACGTTTATCGGCTATGGCATTAATAATCACTTTTTCTTTTGCTGATTTACTTCTGGTAATTATAATTAATTCCGTCCTGCCAATTGCACCTCTATTAACTATTTTATATCCCATTTTTGTGAGATCGTCCTGTAATTTTTTATCAAAGTCTCTTTCTACAGAAATAATATCAGGTTGCCATTGGTGATGAAATTTTGGTTTGTTAACAGCATCACTAGCATTCATTTTATAGTCAATAATATTTATTATGCTTTGAAAAACACTTGTAGGAATAGTTGTTCCGCCGGGCGTGCCTACTACTATAAATGGTTTGTTGTTTTTTAAAACAATGGTGGGTGTCATGCTGCTTAACATTCGTTTGCCCGGAGCAATAGCATTTTTATCATTACCAATGGCACCATACATATTTGGTACACCTGATTTTACACTAAAATCATCCATCTCATTATTCATTACAAAACCAGCACCGCTTATTATCGTTTTACTTCCAAAATGATCGTTTAATGTGGTCGTCACAGCCACTGCATTTCCCTCAGCATCTGTAATACTGATGTGTGTTGTTTCTTCACTCTCTTTTATTTGGCCTGGTTGTATATTCTTACTTATGCCTGCTTGCCCCGCAACATAATCCGCCATTCTTGTTTTTAAGTAACTGTCATTTACCAGCGTTTTCACCGGAACTTTTACAAAATCCTCATCGCCCATATATTCTGCCCGGTCAGCAAATGCCCTACGCTCTGCTTCTACAATTAACTGCACACTTTCTTTAGAATGAAATGGTAAAGAAGCTAAATTTTTTTGTTCTGTCATTTTAAAAAGCTGCTGTAAAATAATACCGCCACTGCTAGGCAGTGGCATGGTAATAATTTGATAATCTTTATAGGGGAATTGCATAGCAACCCTTTCTCTTACTTTGTAATTTTTTAAATCTGCTTCTGTAATTATGCCATTGCCGCTTTTCATTTCGGCAGCAATTAATTTTGCAGTTTCTCCTTCGTAAAAACCCTTCAGTCCTTTATCTCTAATTCTTTTTAATGTATTTGCAAGCTCTGTCTGTATTAGAATATCGCCCGTTTTCCACGGAGAATCTTTTAAAAATGCTACATTGTTTTTATTATTTCTTAAAAAAACCGCACGGCTTACGTTAAAATCTTCCGCCTGTTCTTTTGTTAACGAAAAACCTTTTTCTGCAAGGCTTATTGCTTCTGCAATTAAAGTTTTAAATGGAAGCTTAGCATATTTAAAAGTTGCAAATAGCCCTGCTACTGTACCGGGTACACCGCTTGCAAGCCTGCCCTCCATGCTTAAAATCGTGACAGCGTTTTTGGCACTATCAAGGTACATATCTTTAAATGCTTTAGCAGGCGCAGACTCTCTATAATCAAGTGCAATATTTTTTCCTGAACTCGTATGTGCCACCATAAAACCACCACCACCTAAATTACCTGCACCCGGGTAAACAACAGCCAGTGCCAGTTGGGTTGCAATGGCAGCATCAAAGGCGTTGCCGCCTTTTTTCATTACTTCAATACCTGCATTGCTTGCAAGCGCATGCGCCGATACCACAGCAGCTTTACTTACAGTGATGTTTTTGGTATTGTTATAATTGAAATGATTTATTTGTGCATGTACACTCGTGGTTATAAATGATGCAAGAATGAGGATATTTTTCATTTTCAAATTTAATGTTTTGTTAGATAGGTTTTGGGTAGAATGTGATTGCCTCATATTGGTATAATTGTTAATAGCCGGTTGTAAAATAAAATCGTTTTTTATCTTTTTACAATATAATTTCACCATCAAAATTAAAACTAACATGTTTAAAATAAAATTGACTGCGCTCCTTTTTATTGTATGTGCAAACCTTTCTGTTGCACAAACACTTGTATCACCTGATTCTTTTCTTGGTTATAAGCTAGGGAGCAAATTTACGGCCCATTACAAAATTGTGAATTATTTTGAGGCGTCAGCTGCTGCAGTTCCATCTCAAATGAAAATTGAAAAATACGGAGAAACCAATGAAGGAAGGCCGCTGATGGTTGCCATTTTAGCTTCAAAAGAAAATCTTATAAAGATTGAAGAGATAAGAAAAAACAATCTACGGTTAACAGGCCTTTTAAAAGACAAACCCGGCGATGTAAATGCCCCAACCATTTTATGGCTTAGTTACAATGTGCATGGTAATGAAACGAGTTCGTCAGAGGTTTCTATGAAGGTATTGTATGAAATATTAAGTGGTAAAAATTCATCTGTAAACGAATGGATGAAAAATACTATCGTTATAATTGATCCATGTTTAAACCCTGATGGACGTGATAGATATGTAAATTGGTTAACTCAAATGAGTGGCAAATTTGTAAATCCTGATGTTGATGCGAGGGAACATGATGAGCCTTGGCCGGGAGGGAGGACAAACCATTACAATTATGATTTAAACCGTGACTGGGCGTGGCAAACACAGGTTGAGTCGCAAACTAGACTTGCGAAATACCAACAATGGATGCCGCAGATACATTGCGATTTTCATGAACAATCCCCAAACTCTCCCTATTATTTTGCCCCTGCTGCGGAACCTGTACACCAAGATATAACTACATGGCAAAAAGATTTTCAGGTTACTGTTGGTAAAAACCATGCAAAGTATTTTGATGCAAATGGGTGGTTGTATTTTACTAAACAATATTTTGATTTGTTTTACCCTTCCTATGGTGATACTTATCCTTTATTTAATGGAGGTATTGGTATGACGTATGAGCAAGCAGGCGGTGGCCGTGGTGGAGTTGCAGTTGCGATAAATAACGGCGATACATTAACGTTAGCAGACAGGATTGAACATCATTTTACAACGAGTATAAGCACAATTGAAGTGGCCTCGTTGAGCGCTCAAAAACTCTTGTCAAATTTTAAAAAATTTTTTGATGAAAGTATTTCTGGCGGTAAAAACAGCAACAAAAGCTATGTTGTGGCCAACAGAAATGCGGGTAATATTTCTGCTTTGAAAAACTTACTTAAAAAGAATGAAATCAGTTTTGGTTATGCAACTTCAAACAGCAACCAAAAAGGTTTTGATTATTTTACCGGCAAAGATGAAAATTTTACAGTACAAAAAGGCGATTTAGTTATCAATGCTGCACAACCAAAAGCCTCACTGTTAAAGGTTTTATTTGAGCCTCAGCCTAAATTAAACGATACTGCCACTTATGATATTACAGCATGGGCGCTACCTTATGCTTATGGCTTACAGACCTATGCGACTAAAGAAAATGTTAGTGCTGTAGTTGAGGATAATGGATTACAACGCAGTGCAGTTACAACCAGCAATGCTTATGGGTATGTTGTAGCTTACAAAGGTTTTAACGAGACAAAGTTATTAAGTGCGCTACTTGATGAAAATGTAAAACTTCGATTTGCAGAAGCTTCATTTGTTGAAAACGATGTAAAGTACAATGAAGGAAGTTTGGTTATTCTTCGCAAAGGAAATGAAGCGAAAATTGACAAAATAATTTCTTTGTTTCAACAATTTAAATCAGACGTTGGTACGCTTTCTTCCGGGTTTTCTCAAAGTGGTTTTGATGCAGGATCAGATAAAATTCATCTGCTAAAAAATCCAAAAATTGCGTTAATGACAGGTGATGGCGTTTCATCTGCAGGCGCTGGGGAAGTATGGCATTTATTTGACCAGGAATTAAATAAAAAAATTAGTCTTATTAATGCTAGTGAGTTTAATAATGCTGATTTAAAAAATTACGACGTTATCATTTTGCCCGATGGATTTTATAAATTTTTAACCAATAAAGATGCGTCATCTTCTCTAAGGCAATGGGTAAGAGATGGTGGAAAATTGATTGCTATGGAAAACGCAGTAAAACAAATTGCTTCGCTTGATTGGGGATTAAAATTAAAAAAATCACTTGAAGATAAAACCGACACTGCACTTGGCTATTCTGCATTAAAAAAATACGCACAAAGAGAACAGGAGAGTGTTACCAATAATATACCCGGAGCAATTTATAAAATGGAGCTGGACAATACGCATCCCTTAAGTTATGGTTACCCAAATTATTATTATACACTTAAAATGAATGACAATGTGTATGATTATT
Organism: Ferruginibacter sp.; assembly: GCA_031416275.1. Lineage (GTDB taxonomy): Bacteria > Bacteroidota > Bacteroidia > Chitinophagales > Chitinophagaceae > Ferruginibacter. The sequence continues at coordinate 36,024 of JANOTH010000002.1, forward strand.
TAAAAGATGGATGGAATGTAGGAATAATCAGAAAAACGCAACCTGTAGCAGGTTTTGTTGGGAGCAAAGTGAAAGCTAATTTAAAAGATGCCGTGCTTTTAGGAGAACTGCCTATGGGTAGAGGTTCGGTTGTCTTCTTTGCCGATGATCTTTTATTTAGAAGTTTTTGGGAAAACGGAAAAATGCTTTTTAGCAACGCTGTTTATTTTGTAGGGCAATAATTATATTGTTCATTTACCTTAAATAATATCAACCAAATGAATAAAGTTGTTTTTGTTTTTATAAGTTTCTCTTTTTTTATAACTCAAGTTTTTTCACAGGCACCGCCAACATCCTCTGCTGCCGATATATTACAGCAAATGAAAAAGCTGGAAGTTTTTGGAAGCGTATTATATGTAGCGGCACACCCTGATGATGAGAATACAAGGTTGCTTGCTTACTTAGCAAATGAAAGAAAATTTCGTACAGGGTACTTAAGCCTAACGAGGGGAGATGGTGGACAAAATTTGATTGGAGATGACCAGGGAATTGATCTTGGATTAATTCGAACACAAGAACTTTTATCGGCCCGTCGAATAGATGGCGCTGAACAATTTTTTACACGTGCATTTGATTTTGGTTTCAGTAAAAGCCCTGATGAAGCCATGCGTATTTGGGGACACGATAAAATTTTAGCTGATGTAGTTTGGGTAATTAGAAAATTTAAACCTGATGTAATTATTACCCGTTTTCCAACAACGGGTGAGGGAGGGCATGGTCACCACACAGCATCAGGCATATTAGCTGGCGAAGCTTTTGAAGCTGCAGCAGACCCAACAAAATTTCCCGAGCAGTTAAAGTATGTAGCGGTTTGGCAGGCGAAAAGGCTGCTATGGAACACCTTTAATTTTGGTGGAAATAACACCACGAGAGATGACCAGTTTAAAATAGACTGCGGTGTTTACAACCCCTTACTTGGTAAAAGTTACGGAGAAATAGCCGCTGAGAGCCGCAGCAGGCACAAGAGCCAAGGGTTTGGTGTGCCTGCACAAAGAGGAAAATCTTTTGAATATTTTACTACCATAAAAGGGGAGAAGCCTGTAAATGATCTAATGGATGGGATTGATTCGAGCAGTTTTAAAACTGATAAAGCGAAAGAATATTTTAGCATGGTTAAAGATATCATTAGCAAATACGATTTCTCCAATCCTAAAAAATCGATAAATGATTTGGAATCTTTTTCGAAATTATACTTGCAGGCTAATTCGATTATGACCAAAGAGAAGCATGAGCTGACGCAAAATTTGATAGCACAATGTGCAGGTTTGTTTTTAGAAGTTACAGCCTTAAATCAGATTAACGTAATTGGAGATAGTATTAAGTTAAGATTGTCTTTAAATAATAGGGGCGGTGCAAATATTACAAATGCGACTGCAGAAGTTTTTGGTAAATCATTTTCTTTTAGCAATACTCCGGTAAATGAAAACCAGGAGATAATTGTAACATTGAAACTTGATGAAAAGATACCTATAACACAACCATATTTTTTAGAAAGACAAATGAATTTCGGATCTTATATTTCGGATCAAGAAGATGTTGGAAAGCCCGAAAGTACTGGCTATAATGCTGATTTTAAAATAACCCTTGGAGCGACTTTATACAATTACAAAAAACAAATCAAATACAAATATACTGATCCTGTGAAGGGGGAATTGTATCAACCAATTCAGCTGGTGTCACCTCTTTTTATAAATGCTTCTCCTAGCCTTCTTATTTTTTCAAACAATAAAAAAGATGAAAAAAAGCAGGTTGATTTCTCCATTCAATCCAATAACAAATTGAATGAAAAAATAAAATTCTACACAGGAGATGGTAAAGAAAATAAGGTTGTAGTTGATACACTCCTTGTAATCGAAAAAAATGCTAAATCAAACATATCGACCATTTTAAACGGAAATGATTTTAGCAATAATGAAACAACTTCTATTGGAGGAGAATTTGTTGCAGAATCTATGAATGAGCATCAGTATACTTCGTTAAGGAGAATTAGTTACGATCATATTCCTGATGTTTTTTACAATTATCAAGATAAAGTGAAAGTGCTGAAGATCGACTTAAAAACAGTTGGTTCTACAGCAGGTTATATTGCTGGTGCAGGCGATAAAGTGCCGCAGGCATTGGAGCAAATGGGTTACAAAGTAACCATGCTTACAGAGAAAGATATTACGACTTCAACGCTAAAGCAATTCGATGTAGTTATTACTGGTGTTCGTGCATATAATGTTCACGCATGGCTAAGTAATGTTTATCCGATATTAATGCAATATGTAAAAAATGGCGGCGTATTGCTTACACAATACAATACTAACAATTCAATAGGTCCTGTAAAGGCTAATATTTCTCCTTTTCCTTTTACCATTAGTAGAAACAGAATTACGGACGAAACCGCTGCTGTAAATTTCTTATTGCCAAATCATGCATCATTAAATTATCCAAATAAAATAACTCAAAATGATTTTGAAGGATGGATACAGGAACGTAGTATTTACAACGCAGAAAAAACTGATCCTGCCTATAAAAAAATAATTAGCATGAAAGATCCTGGTGAAGGAGAGCAAGATGGAAGCCTTATTGTAGCTGACTACGGCAAGGGAAAATATATTTACACTGGTCTAGTATTCTTTAGAGAACTGCCCGCAGGTGTACCGGGGGCATACAGGTTATTTGCAAATTTGATAGCTAAACCACAGAGGTAATAATGAGTATTATTGACTGGATCATACTTGTAGCTGTGCTCTGTTGTATTGTTGTTTACGGCATTTATAAAAGCCGTACAACAAAAAATTTAGAAGGCTATTTTTTAAGCAACAGGAGCATGCCTTGGTACCTTGTACTGTTGAGTATTATGGGTACGCAGGCAAGCGCCATTACATACCTAACCGGTCCAGGGCAAGCTTACACAGACGGAATGCGTTTCGTACAGTATTACTTCGGGTTGCCCTTTGCAATGATCGTAATCAGTATCTTTTTCGTGCCTGTTTTTAGCAAACTAAAAGTGTATACTGCATACGAATTTTTAGAGAAGCGTTTCGATGTAAAGACGAGAACTTTTACTTCATTTTTATTTTTAGTTTCCCGAGGGTTAAGTACAGGTATTAGTATTTATGCACCGTCACTTATACTTTGCTCGATAATGGGTTGGAATATTTATTATACTAATATTTTAATGGGTGGTATTTTAATTATTTATACAATGACAGGCGGTGCAAATGCAGTGGCGCATACCCAAAAATTGCAAATGATTATCATTTTCATTTCTCTTTTTTTAATAGGATATATAGCAGTTAGCATGCTGCCAAATGGTATGTGTTTTAGAGATGCAATTAATGAAGCT
>JANOTH010000003.1:0-5518 GCA_031416275.1 Ferruginibacter sp.
CTTAAAAGAGTATTATCGAATTGGAGATGCCAACAAAGGCGGATTTAAGATTTAAAAATTGATTTATTTATACCAATTCCAAAAATTATTTTCTTTAAAAAATTTCCTTTTTTAAAACTGTTTCTACAAAACGGGATTCCGTCCCGGCGGGGTTTTCACAACAAACACTTTGAATTAAAAATAACTTTCCGTGAAACCCCGACGAATAATGGACTTATTTATATAATTAACCCATGCTACATACCTTCATAACGCTTTGATGTTTCAACTTCACAAAGCCTCAAATGTTAGCTTGCAGATTATGAAATACATTTTCATCATATTATCATTGTCAGCTTTGACTTGTTGTAACAGTACAAACAACTTTAAAGAATACAGCCCAATTTTTTTAATTGACAATAAGATGATTGCAATTCCCGACTCTCTTACTGAGCAGCACTCAAGAAATATCCAGTTTGTATTTAAATATTATGATGTTGACTTTAAGATACAAGACAATAAAGTTTTTTATAAAGGTGATATTAATAAAGAGCTGATGTGGAACTACACTCTGAAAGCAAATGATGCTGAATGGCTGACGTCGCAGTAATCCTTCCAAGATTTGTAATTAGGTATTATACGGCTATAGCTTTACAGTTTTGAGGAAAAACTCAAAACAGATGAAAGAAAAAATGCTTGACAGATTTAATTATACGGATGAACTAAAAGAGAAACTGGTGATGCTGGTGGTTTATCAAAATCGCCCCATCAAAGAACTATCCAGACAGTATGGATTACCCAATACTCATATCCTGGTCAATTGGGTGAACGTATACAAAAAATCACTTGAAAAAGGAGCTATAACTTTACCTCCAATGCAACCAAAAGACAAAAAAGATACCCCGGCTTTAAAACAAAGGATTAAACAGCTTGAAAAATCTTTAGAGAAAGCCAATGTTATGATCTACGGACTGAATGCAATGATTGACTATGCAGAAAAAGAATTAAAAGTTCCCGTAAGAAAAAAGCATGGCACCAAACAATAATGCTGATTAAAGAAAAGCATATTACAAAGATGGGCGTCGGGCCTCTTTGTAGATTGTTTGGTAAATCCCGTCAAGCCTTTTATCATCGAAAGCACTCTTTTTTAGAGAAAGAGGAGCAAGAATTAATTGTGTTGGAACTTGTAGCTCAGGTCCGAAGGGAACTTCCTGGTTTGGGAGGTCACAAATTGTACAAATGTATTTATCAGCCTTTACGAACCAATGGCATAAAGATAGGGCGTGATAAATTGTTTACTATCCTACGTAATCATAAATTACTAATAGATCGGAAAAGGAGAAATCCCAAAACGACTCAGTCCAATCACTGGTTCAGGCGCTATCCTAATTTGACAAAAAAATTGGAGATAGCTAAATCGGAACAGCTATGGGTAGCAGACATTACCTACATAAGTGTTGGGTACGATTTCAATTATTTATCACTTATTACTGATGCCTATTCAAAGAAAATAATGGGATATTGTCTTCACCCTTACTTAAATAATGATGGATGTATTTCGGCTCTCAAGATGGCGCTGTCAAATAGAATATTACCCACAAGCCTTGTTCATCATTCTGACAGAGGGGTTCAATACTGTAGTTATGATTATGTTTCTTTATTAAAAGAGAACAGTATCTCAATAAGCATGACAGAAAGTGGTGAAGGATATGACAACCAAATTGCCGAAAGAATTAATGGTATATTGAAAACGGAATTCAATCTTCATCAAATTTTTAAATCACGAACAGATGCACTGCTTGCAGTAAAGAGAAGCATTAATGCCTACAATAATTTTAGGCCGCATATGAGTTGTGATTTTCTGACACCTGTTGAGGCACATACTACCAATCAAGTGTTAGTAAAGAGATGGAAAAACAGCCGTAAAAGTGCATCAAAAACCAAAAAACAAACTGCTTTTCACCAACAACAAGAATTGTACAATCAAATTTGATTTAAATTGTTATTTTGTATAAAATCAATTACTAAACAACCTTAAAAAACTGTACAGTAAAACCCGTACGATACCTTGTGTAAACCTATTTCAGGACAAGACATAATGATGTTTTACAAAATATTTAACGTGCGTGAGCCACGTTCCAAGACTGGAGGTTTTATCTAATTTTGTTATTTTTAATTCCCGTGTCATATATAATTAACAATTTAAATATCTACACACATGAAATGGTTTAGTTTTTTGATATTCATTTTGTTTTGTTGCTCTGGCTGCGATTTTAGGAAAAGAGAAGCAGAGTTTAAAAAAAGAGAAGTTGCTTTAAATCAAAAGGAGCGGGACCTTAATTTGAAAGAGAATACTTTGCAGATAAAAGAACAGAAGTTGGAACAAAGGGAACGAAACCTTGACAGCACATCAAAAAAAGATACAGTAAATGTTTACAACCCAGCAATCGTTGGCTACTGGTTGGTAAAAATGACCTGCACCCAAACTACATGCACCGGCTCAGCAATTGGGGATACAAAAACGGAGCAATGGATTATTTCGTCTGATAGTACCACACTTATAGCAAAGGCTATAGCAGGCAATAAACTTGTTCGGGTTTATAACGGGACTGCTATCGCAAACACTGTTGAACTAACACAAAACACAGCAAGTGCAGCATCTGAACCCGCTACTACAATGGTTGTAAAGCTTAACCTGCTAAATGAAAACAGCATGACGGGCACCAGAGAAATTACCCGTAGTGGTGATTGTAAGGTAGTTTATGATTTACAAATGAAAAGGCAACAGCCATAAATAAGACCCTATGTTTTTTTTAGAAATAGATTTTACACTGCCTCTCAGCAATCCGGTGATCATATTTTCACTGGTGCTTTTTATTATATTGTTTGCGCCTATTTTGCTGCAGAAAATAAAGGTTCCTCATATTATCGGGTTGATAATAGCAGGCGTAATTATTGGTCCTTATGGTTTTAATTTACTCAGGAGGGATAGCAGTATTGTTTTATTTGGTACAGTTGGGCTTTTGTATATTATGTTTTTGGCGGGACTGGAAATTGATTTAACATCCTTTAAAAAGAACAGGAATAAAATAATGGTGTTCGGGTTAACCACCTTCATACTTCCACTCGCTTTTGGCACGCTGGCGAGTTATTATGTACTAGGGTATTCTTTTCTTTCGTCTATACTTTTAGCAAGCATGTTTTCGACACATACCCTTGTCTCGTATCCTATTGCCAGCCGCTATGGCATCACCCGAAACCGCGCCGTTACCCTAACGATAGGCGGTACAATGATCACTGATATTTTTGCCTTACTTATTCTTGCCGGTGTTGCGGGCATGTCAAAAGAAGATGTGTCATCATCCTTTTGGGTTTCATTAGGTATTTCATCACTGGTTTTTGTTGGGATCGTTTTTTTTATTTTACCCATTATCATCCGGTGGTTTTTTAAAAGATTTAGTGATGCCGTATCGCAATACTTATTTGTACTAGCTATTGTTTTCCTGTCGGCTTTTTTAGCAGAGGTCGCAGGACTTGAGGCAATTATTGGCGCATTCTTTTCGGGGTTAATCTTAAACAGCTTTGTGCCACATTCTTCGCCGCTTATGAACCGTATTAATTTTGTAGGTAACGCCTTATTTATACCGTTTTTTTTAATAGGTGTAGGCATGTTAGTAAACTTAGCTGTATTAGTAAATGGATTTGGAGCCTTAAAAGCTGCAGCAGTCATTGTTGTTATTGCCATTGCTACAAAATACATTGCTGCAAAATTAACGCAGAAGGCTTTCAGGCTTTCTACCGAAGAAGGCAATTTAATATTCGGTCTAAGTAGTTCCCATGCGGCGGCCACGTTAGCGATTATTTTGGTAGGATATAATATAATTACCGGCGAAACTGCCAGCGGCGAGCCTATCAGGCTATTGAACGAAGATGTTTTAAATGGGACTGTTTTGTTGATATTAGTAAGTTGCGCTGTTAGTTCTTTTGTTGTGGAAAAAGCAGCAAGAAGTTTATCGCTGATTGAAGAAGAAACCCATTCATCTGATGAAAAAGAAAGTGCAGACAAAATTTTAATTTCTTTGGCTTATCCTGAAACCGTGACCGAATTAATTGATCTGGGTTTGATGTTAAAGCCCAGGAAAAGTTCAATTCCCGTTTATGCTTTAAATATTGTAAGCGATGATCGTGATCAAACCAAGACCAGCAGCACGGCAAAAAAGATAATGGAAAACGCAGTGGCGCATGCAGCGGCCACAGATCAAATTATATTGCCTCTCACCAGGTATGATGTGAACATAAGTAATGGAATTATTTATACTTTAAAAGAGCAAAACATTACCGACCTTTTAATTGGGTTGCATCACCAGGCAAATCCCAAAAATTTTCTGGGGGCCACTGCGGAAGTGATTTTAAAAAATACTACAGAAACAGTTTTCATTTATAAGTCTGTTCAACCATTCAACACCTTAAAAAGAATTGTAGCGGCATTAACAGCAAAAGCAGAAATGGAACCTGGTTTCAGTCATTGGTTTTCAAAACTTTGCACCATTGCAGGGGAAGCCGGACTACCCATAGAGTTTTATGGTACCGATGAAACACTACAAGAGCTTAGAAATCTACAGAGCATTCAAAAAGTAGAAGTAAAAATAAGTTTTCACGAATTTAGCAATTGGGATGATTTTTTAATCTTTAGCAGAGTGGTGACTAAAAACGATCTGTTAGTGATTGTTTCTTCAAGAAAGGCGCATATATCTTATCAGCCTCAATTAGAAAAGCTGCCCCATTATCTCTCCAATTATTTTGCTACCAATAGTTTTATTATGCTTTATCCTAAGCAGATAGATTAATAAATGATGTACAATTTATTAAAAGCACCTTGGCAAAAATAATCTATCGGCCTACATTGGTGCTTCGCTTACATCTTTGCTACCGCTTGTTTTTTAATTAGCGATGCACAAAAACTTCACCCACACTGCCGCAGAAATACAGCCAATAATAAGTGAGGTAACATGCTTTGCCTAGTTAGCTTCATATATTTTTCAGTACACTAATTCCCTCACCATACTCTACTTAATAAAGCTAAAAATATTGCACTACTCACAATACCAATGGCGGCCGCTACCTTTTAGCGTAGCAGAGCCCGCCTGGCTCATCCCTTTTTCGAACGAGAAAAGCGAGAGATTAACATTTTCAGCATCATCTCTGCTCTGCCTGACGTTGATAAATTGTTTCACATATCAAAGCTGATAGTAATTCCTACCGCTCCCAATAGCCCCGATAGCAACGAATGCCGCTGCCTTTGAGCGGCAGCAGTGTATAGCGGGATACAAATGCTCATAATAGTTCAATGGCCCATGCTCCAAAACTTATCACAAACAAAAAAGGCTCCGAATAATCGAAGCCCTTTCTATCTTTTGTCTTTAATCTTTGTCTTAAAATCTTACAACTACTCTTGTTCCACCAACCTAAATCCATTACCATGAATATTTACAATTTCAAGCTTTTCATCTTCCTTTAAATATTTACGAAGTTTAGCTAT
>JANOTH010000004.1:0-2235 GCA_031416275.1 Ferruginibacter sp.
TACCTGTTTGGTGGGTTGAGCAACAAGTATTGTAACAGCCATTAGCAGTACTGTTATAAAAGAGGCGATTTTATTTTTCATTATTTTAATTTTAGGTATCTGCTGAATTATAATTGTTGATGAGCAGTTTTATTATTCAAAGTATCATGCAAACACAAGGGTTGATTTACTTTTTATTTAATTCCATATAATCAAAAACCAGGTTAGCCAGAGCAGTTACCCCTGTTTTGAATCCGCTGTCATCTATAAAAAATTCCGGAGTGTGATGTGGCCCTGCTGTTTTCGGGTCTTTTCCTTTTGGCAACCCGCCTAAAAAAATAAATAAACCTGGTACTTTTTGAGCAAAAAATGAAAAATCTTCTGCGCCTGTAATGGCAGGAACAAGCAATACGTTTTCTGCTCCGGCAGATTTTTGTAAAGAAGGCAACATCGCTTTTGTAAGATCTACATTATTAAAAGTAACAGGATAATGAGATGAGTAAGGTAACTCTACCACTGCTGTTGCACCTGCGGCTTCGGCGGTTTTTTCTGCAATCTGTTTGATGCGGCTGTATATAAAAGTTTCATCTTCATTGCTGAACGACCTCACATCACCCAGCATTTCCACTTGTGCAGGAATAATATTAGAACGGTTACCGCCATTAATTGATCCAATAGTAACCACGGCTGGGTTTTCTGTAAGTTTTACATTTCTGCTTACAATTTGTTGAAGGCTGGTAACGATTTGGGCAGCCACCAAAATCGGGTCAACTGAAAGCCATGGTTGAGACCCATGACTGGGCTTACCTTTTACTGTAATTTTAAAATCACCTACACCTGCTAACGTTCCGGCAGGGTGATAGGAAAGTTTACCAACTTCTAATTGTGAGGCCATGTGCAATCCAAAAATTACATCCACTTTGGGGTTTTCCAATACACCTTCTTTCACCATCAATTCGGCACCACCTTCTTCACCTTTTGGTGAACCTTCTTCTGCTGGTTGAAAAATAAATTTAACTGTGCCTTTCAAATCTTTTTTCATGCCTGCTAATATTTCAGCAACGCCCATTAATATGGCTACATGTGCATCATGTCCGCAGGCATGCATCACACTTGTTTCTTTTCCGTCATAGGTTATTTTTACTTTGGATGCAAAAGGCAAATCGTTTATTTCCTCTACCGGCAAAGCATCCATATCTGCTCTCAATGCTATAACTGGACCGGGCTTGTCACCTTTTAATATTCCTACAACACCTGTTATACCAACTTTTGTTTTTACTTCAATTCCTAATGATTGTAAATGTTTGGCAATGAGTTCGGCAGTACGAAACTCCCGGTTGCCCAGTTCAGGATGTTGATGAATGTCGTGCCGCCAGTCAATCACTTTTTGTTCAATTTTAGTTGCGGCATTACTAATAGCTGACCTGCTGGTTTGCGCATTAATATGCTGGGAGCAAACGATAAACCCAATAAAAATTATTTTTTTCATAATTGATTTATTTATCTGATATATCACTGTTTAATTTTTCAAATATTTTTTACAGATAACTTAGCCACCATTTTTCTTTGTGGGCTTGTTTATAGTTATCAAATTTTTTACATAACGGGTAAAGTAAAACAATTATAAAAATCCAAATCAGGTAAACTGCAATCAGATTAAAACCAAAACCTTTTAAAGCGTCTACTCTAAATGGTAATGCTGGTAAAATCATTTTTTGCCAACCAAAGCCTGTAAATTCAGCCGTCAATAAGGCTAAAAAATGAATAAGATAAATATGTATGATATAAAAGAAAAAAGGCACTCTGCCAAACACACAAAAGAAGTTGACAATTTTACCTTTAATTTTTTCGGAATTTGCTAAAAATAAAAAAGCACCACCTAATGTTACCAATAAAAAGGAGAGTGATGGCGGGTATTTGGTAAGATTTAAAAATGAAAAAATGGTTTGTTTTAAATTTCCATAATCTTTCCAGGGCAATAAATTTCCATAAATATTTATGCCCCGCAATATTATAAAAAGTACAATTGCTGAAATGCCAATGATATTAAATAATTTCCTGCGTTTTATGGGGTCAAAGTTTTTGTCATAAAATGAACCAATACAATATCCCAATGACATTACAGCAACCCACGGTATTATTGAATAACCAACTCTGAAAACATGGTCTGGTGTTGTTAAGAATGCCTTACGTTCATGTAAAAAGGCCCATAAAATACTATTGTCGAAATGGATGTTGTCAAGAAGATTGTGTCCA
>JANOTH010000005.1:0-7945 GCA_031416275.1 Ferruginibacter sp.
TAATTCAACATGTGCTGTTGTAAATAGAAACCTATAGTAACCTCAAGTCCTAAAACAAGTTTAGCGCTTCAATAAGCAGTTTCTTCATTAAGTTTAAAAATTATAAGGGTAAAATACATTACTCAAATGCGGCACATTTCAAAATAGCAAACAACTTTTACAAAAAGAATGTTACTATCATTGTAAATGAAATGGCAGGTAATAACTTACTTCACCCGCAAAATATAATTCTCTTTCTGCGATTAATTCAGGCGTTAACGAGGGCTTTATCGAAAGGACCGGTATTTTTGAATGGTTCACGATTTGTTGCGTAAAACTTCCACCAAAAAAATTATACCATACTTTGTCAAGCGTAGCATTTATAATCATTAAATCGTCATTTCTTTCGTGGGCTACATCCAAAATCTTTTCTGGTATGTTTTCGCATTGGTGGGTTTCGTAAGATATATATTCGTTGTTATGTTGTATTGCTTCTCTTACAGCTTTTAGCTTGTTTGTTAATATGCTCACCTCATAATCATCATTTAATTTTACCACTCCCAACAAATGTATTTTTGCATTATTTTTTTCAACAATTTGCTTAACGTAATCATACTTTTCAGCAACGCCATCAACATTGCGTATCGGGTATAAGACTGCATTAAATGTTCTTTTTTTAAACGAAGGTGGAATAGTAAGTACCGGACAAGCACACTCTTTAATTGTGGCCATTGCGGTGGATCCGAGAAAAAATTCGTTCCAACCTGTTGTGCCATGGGTTCCCATTACAATTAAATCTTTTTGGCTATTTAAAACATAATTACTGATACACATAGCAACATTACCTACTGCTACATGGGTATTAACCATCATTTGGGTTTTTCTTTCAATGGCTTCCTTATGCTTTCTAATATTTGCTTTTGCGTCTCCAACAAGCGTTTGCTGCACATCTGCCACTACTCCATGCATACCTGTAGGATCAATAAAAAACTGTGGCTTTACTACATGCAATAAATGAATATTTGCATTATGCCGATTTGCCATAGCCAACGCAACTTCCAATGCATTGTTAGAAGCTTCAGAAAAATCTACGGGAACCAATATGTTCTTAATCTGATAATTCATGCTAGTAATTTTGTTGTGAAAGCTGATGTTACATAATAAACAATTTGAGTACAGGCATAATGAATGAGATTAATTTGACTTCATCATTACCACATTACCGGGATAGTTTATTGAGGCGTCATCTTCCGCAGTTATAAAAAAATTGACAGGCTTAAATGCCGTAATAGTTTTGATTGATCCTTTTAATGCTTTAGATAAAAGACTTGTGCCGCTTTGAAATTGACCTATGTTTTTTGTACCATTGTTATCACTCACCATCCAAACAACATAAGTTTTTTTAGGTGGATCTAATTTGTTGGATGGCGCTAGATTGGTAACCTTTACCTGCACTTCATAATTATTACTTTTATCTTTTTTTACTTTAGCAAATGCATTTGCCGCAGGCGCTATTCCGGTATTTACCATTGTAAACTTTCGTGCACAAGATGATAATATAAATGTGGCTCCAAGTGTAGTAAAAATTATCATGATCAATTGATTCTTTAAATTCATTTTATGTAGTTTTATTAGCAGTTATAAATACTTTGTTTAACAAAGCAAAGAAAAACCACATTTAATGTTTAAAAGTTGACGACTGTCAACTCTTCGAAAATTGTTTTTTATGAATTTTGATATTTCTAAATACCATTTTAAAAGCAATAAACTTTTTAATGATGTTTTGCCTCATTTTATGAATGAATTAAAAGACATATCCAAAATAGTACAACTTAAAAAAGGTGGAGAGTTATACCGTGAAGGGAGTTTGCCAAAGGCTGTATACAAAGTAAAAAAGGGGAAAATAAAAATTGAACAAACAGGGGCAGATGGAAAAAGTAGAATCGTTTATGTTTATACTGTAGGAGAGTATTTTGGTTTTCGTCCATTATTGTGTAACGAAAAACATCCTGTATCGGCTATTAGTCTAGAAGATAGTGAGGTAGAGGCTTATGATGGTACGGGGTTTTTAGACATTGCTAAACGTTCATCTAATTTATCTTTTAATTTGGTTGAAATTTTAAGTTTTGAATTTAATGTATGGATTAATTTAATAGGTTCATTATCTCATAAATCTGCAAAGGAAAGAGTTGCTATTATACTGCTTATATTAAACGAGAAATATAAATCCAACGACAAAGCTGAAACTACAATTACCATGTCAAAAGCTGATATTGCCTGTTATTCTGAAACAACCGAAGAAACTGTCGTGAGGGTACTTAGCTTTTTTAAGGAACAGGGTATTGTTATTACTGCAGCAAGAAAAGTCATTATAAAAAATAAGCAGTTACTTGAAATTATTGCTGAAGGATTTTAATAGTAATCTTTTGATAATGTCACAAATCTGCTTTTTAAATAAATGCCGCACAGAGTTGGAAAATTAGTACCAACGCTGTGCAGCATTTATTTTTTGTTGAGCATATTACTTACCAGCCAATGCCATAATCTTCTCCGTTATTTGATGAGCCTCCCCAAAAACTTCCATGTTTCCAATCAAACCAAATAGCATTGATAGGGCCGCTTGTTCTATCACCAAATGAAAGTGTGTAGCCCATTTTCTTTAGTTCAGTTCTTACCACTTCGGGGGTGCTGTTGCTTAATAAAATATTACCGGGTCTTGGTTTGCGGTCATCGGTTTTACTGCCTCCTAACGACAACCACAATTGGTTGGTATTAATGTTGGCGGCTTCGCAGGCTTGCTGTACCGTCATGCCAAACTCAACCATATTTAAAAACATTTGCAATAGATTTTGATCTTGTGTATCACCACCTTGTACTGCAAAACTTAAAAAGGGTTTACCATCTTTTAGCGCAAGTGTTGGCGTTAAAGTAACCCGTGGTCTTTTTCCCGGCGCAACTACGTTAAATGGATTTATGGTTGAATCAAGTACAAAACTTTGCATGCGCTGGCTCATACCAACACCTGTGCGGCCTGCAATACAAGCAGGTAACCAACCGCCAGATGGCGTAATGGATACTACCCAACCTTCTTTATCTGCTGCTTCAACACTTGTTGTACCACGGCATAGTCTATCCATATATTCGGCATCTTCTTTAGCTATCCCTGTGGTAGAAACCGATTGCTTTTGTAAGTCATTTGTGGCTAAATCATTTTCATTATTCGTTGCATTAAATAACATTCCTGTGCCCTCTCTTACATCATGTGCCGGAGCAAAATTTCTTTTGCTACTATCCATTGTAAAGCCTCTTTGTTTTAATAGGTTTAAATATGGATTTACTTTTCCTTCAAACTGATAGGGATTGCCAGGACCAACAGATGGATCATTTTTTTGAAAGTCAATTAAGCCAGCACGCTGCTTTGCATATTCTTTGCTCAGCAAACCTTTCATTGGTTGGTTGTTACTAAATTTTGGATCGCCGTAGTAAAAATCACGGTCGGCAAAAGTGAGGCTCATTGTTTGGTAAAGTGTATGAATATATTTTACACTGTTATAGCCCATTGTTTTTAAATCAAAATTTTCTAACACGTTTAATGCTTGTAAAAGCATCGGGCCCTGCGTCCACTGTTGCAACTTGTATACATCAATGCCTTTGTAATTTACTTTCAAAGGCTCTTCTTCAACTGGTTTCCATTTGGCAAGATCCTGCATTGTGAATAAGCCGCCTTGCTCCTGCGAACTTCTTACAATTTCCCTTGCAATATCGCCTTTGTAAAAACGATCGTATGCCGCCATAATAGCTTCTTTGCGACCCTTACCTTTTTTAAGCGCATCCTGTTCTGCGGCAACCATTTTTTTAAGTGTTTCCAATAAATCTTTTTGCGTAAATATTTCACCTGCTTCGGGTGCTTCTCTTTGTTGGCCCAAGTGCGGTAAAAAAACTGCTTTGCTGTAAGGCCATTTCTTAATATTCTCTTTGCCTTTTTCCATGCTGTTGGCAGTTTGTGCATCTATAGGGTAACCGGCAGCAAGTTCCATTGCAGGTGCCAATACTTCTTTTAAACTCATTGTGCCATATTGAGAAAGCATATAACAAATACCGCCTGGTGTACCCGGTGTAGTTGCCGCCAACGGACCATACTCAGGTGGAAAATTGTATCCTTTACTTTTAAAAAAATCAGCCGTTGCACCTGTTGGCGCTACGCCCATAGCGTTGATAGCAATAACTTTTTTTGTTTTGGGGTTGTAAATTAATGCTTGTGTTTCGCCACCCCAACTTAGCACATCCCACATGGTACATGTAGCTGCAAGCATGGCACAGGCGGCATCTACAGCGTTGCCACCTTTTTGAAATATGCTTGCTCCGGCAGTAGCCGCCAATGGCTTTCCTGTTATAGCCATCCAGTTTTTACCATGCAATGGCGGCTTTTGTGTTTGCTGCGCATTGGTATAAATAGACAAAGAACTTAAGGCAAGTGATAAGAAAAAAATACGTTTCATTGGGAAAGGATTTTAGGTAATAAAGTTAGCCGTTATGTTATTGTTTTGAGGTATAAATTTCTCTGATTTTAAAAAAAGAATAGATTTTCTTGCTTTTTTTGGGGTTGGTAAAATATAGGTTAAGGAACATAGGCGTAAAGTAAGTTTAAAACTTATGGCTATCGAAAGCTAGTTTTTTAGTCAGCAATATTTACAATGAATAATTTAATCAATAATGCAATCAATTGTATGGTAATAAAATATTACGGTGCGCTGCACCTTAAATACTTTAGGCTGCATTGCAACTATTGAGATTGCGGTGCGCTGCACCTCAATGTCATTTAGTTAAGGAAATGAGCTGTCAGGTTGAGCCTGTCGAAACCGTGTTTTAAACTATTTATAAAGGCACCGACTTCGACATGCTCAGTCTGACGATCCTTAACTAAATGACATTGCGCTGCACCTTTAAAACCGGTGCCTGCTGTTAATAGTTACTGAACTTAAAATACCTTTCGCCGAAATTTTTATTTTATGTGAATTGATTTTTAAAAGAAAACATTTTAGATTTCTCCAGCTGCTGCGCACCGAAATATTAGTAGCTTGAATGCAGAGATGTTGACAAAGGTGGAGCGCACCGGAATACTAGTAACGTAAATAAATATGATATTGACAAAGGTGCAGCGCACCGAAATATTAGTAGCTTGAATGGAAGGATGTTGACAAAGGTGCAGCGCACCGAAATATTTTTCGAAATAATAATTGGGTTTGTATAGTTCAGCAAACATGCTCCAGCCCCACATAGCCGTGATAGAAGCGAATGCCGCTGCCTTTGAGCGGCAGCAGCGAATAGCACGATACAAATGTTTGGCTTTGTACAAATGCCCATGCTCCAAAAAATATGGTAATGTTATTTCGTAAAATTCACCACCCCGGCATAAAGGCCACCCTTCCAAAGGAGGAGAATGAAAAAACCCCTTTTCATTTTACTGAAAAGGGGCTACACAAACTGTGACACAAACACACACTTGCCGAAGCCACAAGGGCTTCAAAGGAAGCGAGTTACTAGTCGGGTTGTTTACCGTCTAAAAAGTTATTGATGGAATTTATATCTGCCTGATTTTTATCGTCGGAGCTGACGGTGTAATTGCTGTAAAAAGTTTCTACATCTGCAATCTGGTTATGCATTTCCATATTACGACGGAGGTACGCCGGCACGGTTTCAAACTCATTGTTCGGATCGGCTGCGTTAATATTGAAAGATAAATTTCTCAATTTTGCTATCCGCTCAGATGCCCGGCGCCTAAGTTCTTCTGTTTCGTCTTGCATTGCAAGCTCCTCAACAGGGTTGCTTATTAAAGGCAGGGTTTGAAACTTTGCCTGAGGCTTATCCTCCGCCGTTTCTGGTTGTTCTTTAACTACCAACTGCATTTCCATAACAGGTTCGTCGGCCTGAAAAGTTAGCTGCGGCGGTAGTGGTTGTTCGTTAGATGTGGATGTTTGATTCTCCGGCTTGGCTTCAGCATAAATTTGCGTAGGCTTTACCAGAAAGCCTCCCGACGAAAGTTGGCTTTTATTGCTAGCTTCTTGTTTTACTTCTTCTTTAGGTGGATTTGGTTTATCATTTACAGCCGTTTGTTTTGGTAATGGAGCTATAAATTCAGTATCAAATTGTACAACCGGTACCTGATCTGAAGATGAAGATATTTCAAAAAATACCGGCGCCTCATTCAAATTATCCACAGTAGTTTTACTAGGTATTTCTACGTTGTTTTCAGTTGCCATTGTTGGCATCATTGGGTCAGCAGGTTGTTCAAATTCTAACACAGGGCTTTCAATCCTTTTATCTTCAAACTGAAGCGTGGGTTGCGTTGCAGTTACTAATGGTGCAGGTTGCTTTGGCATTTCTAATTCCATTACCACTTTTTCGTTTGATGGTTTTGCTGCTTCTGTAACCGTAGGTTTTCTTGCAAAAGGATCTTTGTGTTCAAACCCTGTTGCTATAAGTGTTATTCCTATTTGTGCACCAAGTGTACTGTCGTAACCAAGCCCTAAAATAACATCGGTATCTTCTCCTGCCTGCTCTAAAATATAGTTCTGGATGATCTCTACTTCATCCATTGTGAACTCATGCTCCCCTTCGGCGGAATTAATGTTGATGAGAATCCATTTAGCGCCTCTTATATCATTATCATTTAACAATGGTGAAGTCAATGCGTTTTCAATTGCAGCGAATGCACGGTTTTCACCTTCTGCGGTTGCACTACCTAAAATGGCTACACCACCATTGCTCATTACTGTACATACATCAGCAAAATCGACATTTATTTGTCCGGTGCTATTGATAACATCTGTTATACATTTTGCGGCTGTTGCTAAAATATCATCTGCCTTGTTAAAAGCTTCTTTCATTTTTAAATTACCAAACTGGTGACGCAATTTATCGTTGCTAATCACCAGCAAAGTATCGACATGGTTTTTCAATAACATGATGCCTTCTTCCGCCTGGGCTATGCGTTTTTTTCCTTCGTATGCAAAAGGTGTGGTAACAATACCTACTGTAAGTATTTTTAAATCTTTGCAAATTTTTGCAATGATTGGTGCTCCGCCTGTGCCTGTACCACCACCCATACCTGCAGTGATGAAGGCCATTTTGGTATTCACCTCAAGTATTCTTTTAATTTCTTCAAGGCTTTCTTCTGTTGCCTGCCTACCTATGGCAGGGTTAGCACCGGCACCCAAACCTTGCGTAAGGTGAGGACCAAGCTGTATTTTATTTGGCACATTACTCAATGCAATTGCCTGCGCATCTGTATTGCAAATAATAAAATTCACGCCTTCAATATTTTGGGCAAACATGTGGTTTACTGCATTGCTGCCGCCGCCGCCTACGCCTATCACTTTTATGATGGAAGACTGGTCTTTTGGCAAATCAAAATGTATCATGTTGTAGTGTTTTTAAAGCCCCCCTACGTCCCCCCCGAGGGGGGATAAGTGAGCAGTGATTATTTTATAATTCAAGAATCGCTAATGTTCTTCGCTTGGATAATCCCTCCCTCTCGGGGAGGTTAGGAGGGGCTTTTTAAAGTTCCCCATCTTCTTCCTCCTTAAACATTTCTATTAAGTTAGTTTTAAAGCTGTCCATAAAACCTTTAATTGTTTTTTTACGCTTTACAATTTCGGGTTCTTTTTCTTCTATTGTTTCCTCTAAGTGGCTTTCTACAGGTTCTTCCTGCATTATTCCAGTGCCTGCCACTTTTATAAAATTGGTAGCCAATTTTTTATTTTTGTTTTCGTAATCGTTGTATCCTTTTAATATTAAGCCAATACAAGTACTGTACATTGGCTTCGATAATTCATCTATCTGCGAGCCTGATAGATGCTCGTTAGGGAAACCAATGCGTGCATTTAAACCCGTAACATATTCTGTTAACTGCAATAAATGTTTTAGCTGAGAACCTCCACCCGTAAGGATGATACCGCCATTCAAC
>JANOTH010000006.1:0-3725 GCA_031416275.1 Ferruginibacter sp.
TTAATTTTGTGCAAATGTAGATGTTCGTACGAAATAACCAAAAGTGTTTTTTTAACATGTTTACAAACAAAATAAGCAGTTAGTTAAAATCTTCTATTTTATTGATTGTTAGCCGATAGCTGTTGAGTTGCTTAATGAGTAATATTTTATTATTCATTTAATTTAATGGCTAAAGATCGGTTTGGAAAGTTTGTAATGATATTTATTAATTATTTTGTGCAAATGTTAGTAGCAAGGAAAATAGAAAAGTCTTACGGGGAATTGCAGGTATTGAAGGGTGTGGATCTTACCATTAACAAAGGGGAGATTGTAAGTATTGTAGGTTCGTCCGGCGCCGGGAAGAGTACCTTATTGCATATTGTAGGAACGTTAGATGCACCTGATAAAGGCGAGGTTTTATTGAATGGTAAACGCATTGATAATCTTTCAGGGAAAGCGCTAGCGAGCTGTAGAAATAAAAACATAGGATTTATATTTCAGTTTCATCATTTATTGCCCGAGTTTACTGCGCTGGAAAATGTATGTATACCGGGATGGATAGCGGGAAACAAAAGGGCTGATACTGAAAAAAAAGCTGCCAAGCTTTTAGAAACCTTAGGTTTACAAAACAGGTTGCAGAATAAACCCAACCAACTCTCCGGCGGAGAACAACAAAGAGTGGCAGTAGCTAGAGCTTTAATTAATGATCCATTAATAGTAATGGCTGATGAGCCTACGGGAAATCTTGATAGTGCGAACGGTAGAGATTTGTACAAACTTTTTATCGAATTGCGGGATAAATTTCAACAGACATTTTTGATTGTAACCCACAACGAAGAGCTAGCCCAAATGGGAGATAGAGTTGTGGTGATGAAAGACGGGAATATTGTTGAGTAGCTTGTTAGTTGATTAGTTGAATGGTTGATTCAAAACAGTATTGTTGTTTTAGAGTATTCTTAAAATCAACTAATCAACCAATCAACCAAATTAAATCTTCACCGTGCTCATTCCTCCATCTACATGAATGATTTGTCCTGTGATCCATGCGGCGTTTTCTGATAATAAAAATGCGGCCATATTCGCAACGTCACTGGCTGTACCAATCTTTTTTAATGGATGACGAAGTGCATTTGCAGCTTTCTTTTCATCAGTATTTAATAGGGTGGCAGCAAGTGGCGTATCAGTTAATGATGGGGCGATACAGTTTACTCGTATGCTTGGTGCCCATTCAGCAGACAAGGCTTTTGTGAGTCCTTCGATAGCTCCTTTTGATGCCGAAACCTGCGAATGAAATGGTAAACCGAGCTGTACTGCAACCGTTGAAAAAACAACTACAGCAGCATGTTCGCTTTTCTTGAGAGCAGGAAAAGCATGTTGCAAAATCTTTATCAAGCCACCAACCTGTAGGTTGAAATCGCTTAAAAAATCCTCTGCTTTTATTCTGCCAAAAGGTTTTAAATTAATACTACCGGGACAATAAACAATTCCATCAATTACTTCAGGGAAAAAGGAAAGATCAAACTCAGGCGCAGTAACATTTAAAGAATGATAAGTAATGTTATCACTGTTTTCTACCGGATGCGAATTGTACGTACCAATAACTTTATGGCCTTTATCTGCAAGGGTTTTAGCTAATTGCAAGCCGATACCTGATGATGCTCCTATGATGATGTATGTTTTCATTTTTGCTTTTAAAAAATTATTGAATTTCTTTAATCATTTGTTTTAATTCTTTTTCAGAAACATTCTGTTTCTCCGATTTGTCATAAATAGTGAGTAAGAATACAGACTTATCCTTCAATATTAAATAGGTGATTATTCTTGCTCCACCCCTTTTACCTCTATTCTTTGAAGTAATGGCAATACGAATTTTGTAACAATTTTCTCCTAAGGGTGTTCCTGTAGTGGGGTTCTCAGAAAGCAATGAAATTAAGTTTGCAAATTCTGATTTTAGGGAAGGATATTTTTTTATTAGTCTTTTAATTTCCTTAGAAAATTTAGACGTTGGTAATATATTATAGCTCATTCAAAAGTTGTTGAGCAGTTTTCAATTTTATTTTTCCTTGTTTGTGAAGTTTTACTTCGCTCATAGCCTCTTTCAAGTCTTGCATTAATGCTGCTCCTTCATCTGAAAAAGTCTTTGTTTTGATGTAAGACTGACTACCCAAAAACTCCATTACGAATGGAACTTTTTTTTCGTTTCTTATGTCGACAAGTACTTTCATAAAAAAATTGATTGTTATATTATTTCATAAAGGTATAAAACAGTTTAACCTAAAAGTTTACTATCTAATCATTTTACTGATTTAATAACTCCCTTAACCTTTCTGATACTTTTTCAGCATTGGGCAGCATTTCTTTTTCGAGTATTACATTCATGGGCACAGCAGGTAAATTTAATGCGCCCATTACCTCTACCGCAGCATCTAGATTTCTAAAACATGCTTTATAAACCCTTCCTGCCAATGCTTCTGCAAATGAATTGTTTTGCTGTTCTTCTGTAAGTATTAAACACTTACCATGTTTTTTTACGGTAGCAAAAACAAGTTCTTCGTCTAAAGGAAAGAGCGTTCTTAGATCCACAATTTCTATCTGACCGGCAAAGTTTTTAGCCGCTGCTTTTGCCCAATAAACACCCATACCATATGTAATAACGCAACAGCTTTCGCCATCGTTTATTTTCTCCTCATCTGCATGTAAAACAATATTTCCTTTGCCAAGCGGAATAATATAATCTCTGCTGGGTTCGGTGTTTTTTGCATCTTCCGTGCCTGAAACTTTGCTCCAATACAGACCTTTATGCTCTAGCATTACAACCGGGTTAGGATCTAAGAAAGCAGCTTTCAACAAACCTTTCATATCGGCCGCACAACTTGGGTAAACGATCTTTATTCCTTTAATGGTGAGTAACGTACTCTCTACACTGCCGCTATGGTAAGGACCACCGCCACCGTATGCACCAATTGGTACACGTATTAAAGTTTGAATGGGAAATTTGCCACAACTCAAATAACAGCTTTTAGAAATTTCTGTAACCAGCTGGTTAAGCCCTGGATAAATATAGTCTGCAAACTGTACTTCTACAATGGGCTTTGCACCTACTGCACTCATGCCTACTGTGCTGCCAATAATATATGCTTCTTGTATTGCAGTATTAAAAACACGGTGGTCACCAAACTGCTCTGCCAATGTAGCCGCCTCTCTAAAAACACCGCCAAGCCTGCGTCCTACGTCTTGTCCGTAAACCAGTGCTTCGGGATGGTCTTCCATTATTTCTCTTATAGCAAACAAGGCAGCATCTACCATCAAAACTTTTTCTTTGCCTTGCGGTGCACGTTCGCCTTTTTCTTCTGTAACTGATGTAGGTGCAAATACATGATCAGAAACAGTTGAAGCCAATGGCTCCGGCGATGCTACTGCTTTATCAAATTCAGTTTTTATAAAGTCACTTGCCTGTTTTTCTATTTCATTTAAATAATTTTCATCAATTCCCTGTTGTAATAAAACATTTCTCAAATTATCGAAAGGATCATCAATGCTGTGTTTGCGAAGATCATCTTCGGTTCGGTAGAAATCTTTGCGCACACCACTTGTATGATGCCCAAGGAGAGGAACACGGGCATGAACTAGACAAGGAACACAATTGGTGCGTACATCATTTATAACTTCCTGCATGGCATTAAAACTTTCTTCAAAGTTGTAACCATCAATACTGATTCTTTTTATGCCTTTAAAACCCTCAATAA
>JANOTH010000007.1:0-4228 GCA_031416275.1 Ferruginibacter sp.
AGTCCGCATTGGCCCATCAGCATTGCTTCCAGCTGATGAAGTTGGTTTTTATGTTTTGCCAGTATACTAATCGGGATAGAAGCGGCCATACTTTCAAAAGAATCGCCGTTTATTTTAATACCAAAATTTTTTGCCAGTAATTGCCAGAATATTTCTTCCCAATGGTTGTTGTTGTTAATTAATTTATCAGAAATGATAGTGGCTTTTTCCTGCAATCTTTCCACATATAAACGCAGTTTCCATGCAGAAAAAGTAAATTCATTTACGGTGCTAATTTGTTCTTCGCATGGAATAAAACTGCGGTTCGTCATCAAGTTTTCATACTTATTTAGCAACAAAGATGATACCCTGCTGCTCAATTCAAGTGTAGGTATTTCAACAGCTAATTTCCTATCATCTTCCCATACTACATGTAAAATTACATTCTTGTAATTGCTGTCGTTACTGTGATTGTGGGCATTCCATTCGCTTGCTTTTATATGTATCTCTATACTCCCTGCAAGCATTGTATTACCGATTTTTATTCTTGCATTTAAAAAATCAGGGCCTTGGTTTGTGTTGTGTAAACCTGGGTGAACAATTTGTAGAGCTTCTCCTTTATTGGAAAGTAAATCACTTTTATTGTAGTACTGAAACTGCCAAATAAATTGAAGAAGCTGTTCTGTCATAAGAAAATAATAATAACATAAATGTAATAAACTAAGTTATGATATAGTTGTAAAAATGAGGAAGTGCACTATTATTTACAATAAAACTAGGGACAATCAAATTGCTGTAAAGCAGCAACTACCCTGCTTATTGGCAAACCCATAACATTGTAAAAATCGCCGTTAATGTTTTTTATGCCAATTGCTCCAATCCATTCCTGAATGGCATAGGCGCCTGCCTTGTCGTAAGGTTTATACTTATTTACGTAGTATTTAATTTGTGTTTGTGATACCTCGTTAAACTGAACAACTGTTTCATCTGCAAAGAAAACTTCAGTTGTATTTTTAATGATGTAAACGCCTGTAATAACGCTGTGTTTGTTACCTGAAAGTTTAGATATTATTTTAATTGCATCTGCATCATTAATCGGTTTGCCAATAATTTCCCCATCACAAACTACAATCGTATCTGCAGCAATAATTATTTTATCTGTGTCATTTTTAGCAGCAACAGCCAATGCCTTATTTTTAGCAATGTATATCGCAGTTTCTGCAAATGTTAATCCCGGCGGGTAACTTTCATCAGTATCTGCAATCAAAACCTCAAAATTAATTTCTGCTAAATGAAGCAATTCTCTTCGCCTTGGCGACTGCGACGCAAGTATGACTTTTTGGTTAAACACTATAAAATAAATTTTACAAATAACATAGATAATATGCCCGCAAGCATCACCAGTTTTACAATTTTGCTAAGCTCATTGTAATGTGCAGCTGTAGTGGCTTTATATAATTTTTGAAGTAAAATAGCCATCGGCAAAACTGTTAGGGTAAAAATATAAATGGTTGCCCACCACCAACCTGACTGCCATGCATACAATTGCAGTACTGCGAGTATGGCCACACATACAACGATCCAAACAGCGGTAAAGACTTTTGCTGCAGGCACTCCCCAAACAATCGGCATTGTTTTACAGTAGTATTTTCTGTCGCCTTCCATATCTTCCAAATCTTTTATTACTTCTCTTATAAGCGTCATAATAAAAGCAAATGAAGTATACAACATGGTAAACTTAAAAAACTTTGGTACGTTTAAATTTGCCAGCTTTGCAGACCATCCCTGCAAAGATAAAATATCTGCTCCTCCAAAAAGATATACCACTAAAATTACCCAACCAGTAAGCGCTGCAATAATTAAATTACCAGATAGAAGTTTTCTTTTAAAAGTGGTAGAGTAAAACAGCAAAATAGCGACACAAAAAACATTCACTCCTGTAATGATCCACTCTCCTGTTTTAAAACTAACAAACAGGCTCATTAAAATGCCAAGTGTTGAGAGCAATAGATGCCAAACAATGGCCCATCGTCTTTTAATAAATTTATTAATGACAATTCGCTGAGGTTTGTTGATTATGTCTATCTGAATATCAAAATAGTCATTAATTATATAACCTGCTGCAGCAATAAATAATGATGCAATGACAAGAATAAAAAAAAGAAACTGGTTGTTGTTTGTTGGAAATTTTGTTAATAGCGGGGCGTAAATACAGTAGTAAAAAAGTATTTGTGTAATGGCTATAAACAGGAGGTTTGGCCACCTTATCAACCTGAAAAATGCAATTGCTAATTTCATTTATTGTATTATCAGGTAAATAATTGTTGTTTAAATGGCAGAAATGTCGTTTAGTTCATTCCAATGGCCATTTAGTTTTAAAACCTTTTCTATTACATCTCTAACACACCCTTTTCCTCCCAAAACCGGAGAAATATAATGAGCAATACTTTTTATTTCTGCCACAGCATCTGCAGGTGCGCAAGATACTCCAACTTGTTGCATAGGCAGCATATCAGGTATATCATCGCCCATGTACAATACTTCTTCTACCTTAAAGTTATGTTGTGTGATAAAATTTAAGAGTAAATCTTTCTTATCTGCAACCCCTAAAAAAATTTGTTGAATACCTAACTTTTGAAGGCGAATTTTTACAGCGTTGGAATTGCCGCCTGAAATAATTAAGATTTCGTAACCCCGTTTAATTGCCAATTGAAGGGCGTAGCCGTCCTTAATGTTCATTTGCCTTGCCTGCTCCCCATTATCTAATAAAATGATAGAGCCATCTGTAAGCACACCATCTACATCAAATACAAACAGCTTCACTTTTTTTAAGAGGACCAAGGCATTCATACTTTCTTATTTTTGGTTATCCCTCCACTCGTATACCCAAGTGCTTTGTATCATTTCCAAATGCCCCTCGTTGCTTTCTTCTCTTTTGCCAACAAAACTCGGAATTTCCAGCACCCAATTTAAAAGATCTGTAAAACGGAGCCTATAAATTTTTCCTTCATTAAAATCGTCTCCAAATTTTTCGTACAATTTAATGGCAATGTCCTCGTAATCGTTCCAGTGTATTGGTAATTCAAAACTCATATTGTTGTATGCTTATGTTATCAATTAATTCATAAAACTATTCCCCTAAAAACTGTGTTTGGTCGGGTAATGTTACTTCAAGTTCTCCTCCATCAGCCACTAAAACACATTGGCAACCAAGCCTTGAGCTTAATCTTGGGTTTATAGCCCTATCAATAAAATCTTCTTCTCTGTCACTTAATTCTTCAATTAAACCTTCACCTTTATTAACATACAAATGGCAGGTACTGCACGCACACACGCCACCACAGTTATGATGCAAGTCTATATTGTTTTTTAATGCAATTTCTAAAATCGATTCTCCTGCTGTAACGTTCTCAATCGTTATTGGAGCCAACCCTTTCTGTTCAAAATTAAAAGTAATATTATACATGGTTCTATTTTCGGAGTGCAAAACTACTGTAAAATAGCTGTTATCTAAAATATGGATGAATAAACTACTTCAACCCTAAAATTTAATTGCTATTTTGCCAACTCTATTTAAAATATTAAAAAAATGAAATATTATTTTTTTTCGCTTATAATAATATTTGTGGCTGTCTTACTTCTGCAATGTAAAGATAGAAAGGAAAATCCCCCGGCCCCGCCGCCATTGGTAAAAAAAGAAACTGATACAAATAGTAAAAGCGAGCCTCTTCAAAAAGGACCAATTGTTAATATAGTTGATACTGTAGAAATAAAAAGAATTGTACTCTGCTTGAAAGACAGCTCTGCTAGCAGTGCAGGTATGAGTGAAAAACTAAGCGAGATGTACAATAATAAAATTCCTGCAGCCATTACTTCTTCTAAATTAAAAATTATTGGCCAACCAATCGCATGGTACAAAACCCAAAAAGCACCGTTCTTTTTTGAAGTTGGTATTCCTATAGAGAAGGCACCAGCGAAAATGCCCAAAGGCTTTTTTATTAAAAAAACCGGGGGAGACAGCGCTTTAGTTGCTCATTTTTTTGGACCAAATGTATTAAGTGCCATAGGGTATGATGCACTTACTGAAATGTTGAAAGAAAGAAAAAGAAAAAAAGCTGCTGCTGCTTATGAAATTTATATAGATAACCCTTTTGAAATTAAGAAGGCAAAAGTTGATGCCTATAAACAGCAAACAGATATTGTGCTTCCCTATAGATAGTTATTCTACTCTTTATCAGCTTTAACCCAC
>JANOTH010000008.1:0-11280 GCA_031416275.1 Ferruginibacter sp.
GCAGGAAGAATTATTAGTTGAAAAAGCACAAGGTAAAATAGCGGAAGCAGTTGCTAAAATAAATACTTTCTTCGGCACAAAATGGAAGGCTTATCAAACACTAATTGAAACCAACAAAGTGGATTTATTTAAAGATTTTAAACAACTTTAAACACTTATGTCAAACTTTAAAAAAATAGATTTAGTGTATGCATTAGATTGAGCCTGGTATAAAGCTTTAAATAATGACCACCAACCCTTTTTAAACAACGTATTTGTTTACATAGGTAAATACAAAATAAGAGCGACAAATTAAAAACAAGTTTTGCAAAGTATGTGTTTCTTTGGAATGAAGCATTGTTGAACTATCTATAAACGCTTTAAATGATTAACGGTGCTACGAAAAGAAAATAGTTGTTAGTATTAAAGAAGAATTTACGAACGAATTGGCAAATTGATTGTATTTCGCTTTGTCAAAAGCAATGAATTAATTTGTTTTGAGACATTGAGTTCATACCGCTCTGCATTGTAGGGAAAGTTAAATTAATATCTATGGAAGGAAGTTATCCTACAACAAAATAAAGCGCCATTATTTTCATAAAAATAAAATTCTATGCGCAGAGGAGTGTACTTTTTGCTGATTGTAACCCTGTGTTTAAATACATCCGCACAAGTAAAATGGATTAATGTAGACAGTAATTTTAGGCCGCTTCCCAAAAATTTTCATGTCTATCAAACCAAAGATAGCCTTGATGGGAAGCCTTTTGTGGCCTACTATGCTGAGGCAAAATTAAAAGATAAGCAATTGCAATTTACCACAGACAGTACATTTCAACGGCGGCTAACACCGCTGCAGTTTTATAATAAAAACAACAAGCCCTTATTGGTTGTTAATGGAACATTTTTTTCGTTTACTACAAACCAAAATTTAAATGCGCTTGTAAAGAATGGTGAACTAATCGGGTATAACATTCATGCTTATGTAGGGCGTGGAAAAGATACTTTAACTTTTAAACATCCTTTAGGAAGTGCGCTCGGCATATCTAAAAAAAGAAAGGCAGATGTTGCATGGTTACTTACAGATTCATCAAACAGAAACATTTACGCACTTCAACATTCATCATATCCTATAAAAGATTCTTCGGCTAATTTTAGCTTGGCACTTGCAAAAAATAGTGCAGCAATTATAAATGGACATAACAATAAAAATAACCAGGATTTTAAAAAATGGAAGGTGAAAACAGCTATAGGCGGTGGACCGGTACTGTTGCAAAACGGTAAAGTGGCTGTTAGCAACAATGAGGAATTAAAGTTTACCGGCAAAGCTATTAATGATATGCATCCAAGAACATGCATGGGGTATACAAAAAATGGTAAATTGATTATTATGGTCATCCAAGGGCGATCAGCAAATTCAGCAGGTGCTTCGCTTAACCAAGAAGCTAAATTATTAATGGAACTTGGCTGCGTAGAAGCTTTAAATCTAGATGGCGGCGGCAGCAGTACCATGCTAATAAATGGCAAAGAAACAATTAAACCCAGCGATAAAGAAGGACAGAGGGCCGTGCCTGGGGTTTTTATTATTGAGGTTAAATTATAAAATTACTCATTGAAAAGAAATACATGATTAATGCTCAACATGCCGAATTTTTAAAATAAAACAAACAAATTTTTAAAAAATTAAATTATTAATCAACTATAAAATTTAATTTATCCTCGCCTTCAATCTCTCTTTCTTCGAGCAACGATGCCTGTAAATTTCTTTCAAAAACCATCACGTTTTTCATAATTACAATCAACAATACAAGCGCTATCAATTCAATAACATTAAAAGTAAGTGCAGCGATAGTCGATGTAATTAATTCTTCCACATTACTCTCTTTGAAGTACCTGTTTATGAAGTTGGTGCCTATATTATTAACGATCCAGGCAACCCACCACCAACCAATTATTTTTGACGATTTATGACTTATCAGATTGTGTGTGGCTTCCTGTGTTTTATCCCAAATTTCCTGCATTATAAAATATGGACGAGCAAGGTTTAAAAAAGGAACGAACCATGAGCCTGCAGCCCACCCTTCTGCATACTTTGTTATTACCCTGTCAGATAAATTGAGGTTATTGTATGCACGCCTAAACCACATGATAAATAAAATGATGCAAACTATATAGATAGCAACATTTGAATAGGCAATGGCCTGGTGCCTCAGATCATTTGCTGTTGCTTCCTCCTGGGTATAATTGCCATTTTGCATTCTCTTTAGCAAAGCATACTGCAAAAAAGCCGATATCATAAATGCAATTTGCACAAACCCTAAAATATAAAATGCAATTAAACTGTTCTTGCCCCTTTGTAAATTATCAGGTAGAATAATCATTTTGTGTTAGCTATTATAAGGGTAGGTGAAAATATTTTTTATGCAAGTAAACGGTAAGAAGGCAAATAGGCAATTTCAGTTTTTTTAAAATTAAAATAATCTTAATTCACTTTAAATTTTGCTAAGCTAATTTACCCGATTTCATTCATCTTCGGCATTACGATTAAAGAGATCTTTTTTAAGCGCATTTTTTATAAACTGTTTTTGATAATGTCTGTTGCGCCTGTTCTTTTTAGCATCCGCCCTTTTTGCAGTTCGTTTATCAACCACAATTTCATTTAGCCTGTTTAAGTCGTCCAAGCTAGCTATATCTTTTGGGGAATTGCGCTTTGCCACTGCAGCGTTTATTTTGGTTTATCAATGTGCAAAATCTCTTTCATAATCTCCTCTAATTCTTTCTATTGATGGATTAAAATAACCAAACCTTACATCAGGGAATTCTTCATGAATCAGTTCCATAAATTGTTTCACACCCATACATTCGCCTGTATCGGTAATATTTATTTTACCCAAATACCAGTCAGGATCAATATTAAAATTGCGCCATTGTATCATATTCAAACCTGTTTCCTTAATCAATTTCCTCAGTGCTTCATACTCCGCAATGCTATCTGTCATTCCGGGGAAAACAAAATAGTTAATGCTCGTCCATGCACCAAAACTGCGAGCCACTTTTAAGCTCTCAACAATATCTTCAAACTTATAATTGTTTGGCCGATAATAAGGTGTATAAATTTCTTCCCGGGCAGAGTTTGTACTAACACGAATACTGGTAAGACCGGCTTCGCAAAGGGCTTTCACAGCTTTGGGCATACTGCCATTTGTGTTGATGTTGATGCTACCTTTCTGTGTATGTTTCCTTATTTCAATAATAGATTCCCTGATTGTTTCCCACATCAACAAAGGCTCGCCCTCGCAACCTTGTCCGTAGCTAATGATGGGGTACGGTGCCGTTTCTAAATGCGGTACTGTAAATTCTACAATTTCTTCGGCTGTAGGCTTAAAAGTTAGTCTGTCTTGTGTACTAATAATTGTTTCTTCAATTGGCTGAAAAGAAATACAACCAATACAGTTTGCGTTACATGCAGGCGATACCGGCACCGGGCATTCCCAACGCCCAAGCGCTAGGTTGCGTGCTGCAGGACAAGTGTAAGTCATACAGCAGTTTTCCATTAAATGTTTTACAAGCCTGTTATCGGGGTAAGCCTTTAGTAAATGGTCGGTTCCCACTTCAATTTCATCATCGTGGTAGCCCTCACTCTCCTGCCTAATATCTTTTTCTATTCTTACAGCGGGCACATAAATTTTTTCATCTTGCCAGCCTGCAGCGGTGTAACAAAACAATGGTAACGTGGGTGCATCAGGCATAGTTTCGTAAGCAGAAATATATAAGCCTGTATGTGCAGGTGGTATAAAGGCAGCAACAGCCCAACCTTTTTCGCAAATGCGCATCTCCCCTGTTATTACATCAATTCCAATCCCTCTCCTGCCCGGCAATTCGTATAACTGTCCGCCTTCAGGCAACAAAATCCATTCTTCTTCAGGTATAGGCAGAGCATCCCAGCCACTTCTACCTGCGGTATACAATGTTTCATCTTCATAAATACCACCTTCACCATCGGAGTACATTAAAAAAGGAGATTGCGTAATTAGTTGGTTCATTTTGCAAAAATAAAGAATCTGATATTAACCACAGAGTTGGAACAGTTCGTAAAAGTATTAAACTGATTTTACCCTTTAAACCTAAGATGTATTCATGCTATATACTGAGATTTAAAAAAATTATGACTTTGGCAAAATTTTACTTCTTGTTTTTTTGGCTTTTGTTCTTTATGCAGCTTCGGTGGCGGCGCACATTTCATCGGTGATATAGGATTTAGTAAAAACAGCACAGAATTTTTGCATACAGAGCATTTTCTACTCGTTGATAAGAGCAAAAGAATTAGGGGTATTTACAATGGAACCTTGCAGCTAGAGATGGAAAAACTTGTTGAGGATATTTATACACTAATGCAAGATGATAAATAAAGAATATTGTCGTAACGGTTAGTAAATGACAGCTTTCGGTTAATTGGAAAACGCCATAAATTAAGATGCATTCTGCTGACAACTTTTACACCACTCATTAAACGCAGTAACATCAAAGCTTTCGGCAAAATCTTTTTCAATATTGAATTGCAGGAGTTTATTGTTTTTTAAGTCAATGGTCAAAATATCATCTTTCCAAACTACCTGCACCACATTTACCCACGCATACTTTCTTACAGGAAAAGATGGATAAGTAATCCCCGATTCATCAAATAAAATGACTGCCTTTTTGTTTGTAAAGAAACTCATAACAGCAAAAAAAAGCAATAGTACTCCCATCCAAAAATTGCCATAGTTAAGCCACAGCATTGCACTCATTATTAATGTAATTTCAATAATTGGAGACTTAATATGTTTTTTATTGAGAAGATAGTAAAGCCATGGAACAGCGTTTAAAACCAAAGCCACTATTGCTAAAACAGCAGCTGTTGCACCGGTTTGTAAAAACACATACCCAAAACCCAAAAAATTTAATGTAAGTACAATAAATGTAAAAATTCGGTATGTTTTAAGCCGGTCGTTTGGTATAGGTATAATAAAATTATGCACCTACCGCATTGCTTTGTGTGAGTAAATTACAAAGCTTGTATAAAACCCTTGCACCTACATTTTCATCCCACTCGTCGTGGCTTATACCGATTTCGTTAAGGTCAAAACCAATAAGTTTTCTACCGCTTTTTAATAATTTCTTAAAAAGATAATATATTTCCTGCACTTCAAAACCACCATGTACGGGTGTACCGGTATGTGGACAAAGCTTAGGGTTTAATCCATCAATATCAAAGCTTATAAAAACATTTCGCGGGAGGGTATCAATTATTTCATCTGTAATAACTTTCCAATTTTCGCCTTCGTATTGTCTTTCTTTAATGTCTTTATCAAAAAAAGTAACAACTCTTCCATCACTTTTCTGCATGTATTCAAGTTCTTCGTCGCAGTAATCTCTTATACCGACCTGAACCAGTTTTTTTAGTTGTGGTATTTCTTCCAATGCATTATACATAATCGATGCATGAGAATAATTAAAGCCTTCATAAGCCTTTCTAAGATCCATATGTGCATCAATTTGCAATATGCCAAAGTCAGTATATTTTTCAGCAATTGCTTTAAAGAAACCAAGAGGAGTGCTGTGGTCGCCGCCAAGCAACCCAACTATTTTGCCTTTGTCAAGCAAATCTTTCGTTTGCTCAAACACCCAATTGTTTAAAAAAAGACTACCCTCGTTTATATCCCGAAGGGTTTTGCACATAAATTTATTTTCCATTACTATCTCCCCATGAGAAATGTAATTGATATACAACTCAGCCTCCTTCCTTAAATAATCACTTTTTGTAAGGATTTTCTTATCAGGTTTACGCATGTAAAAGCCCTTGCGCCATTCATCGTTAAATTCTTCATCAAACAGATCAACTTGTAAGCTTGCATTAAATATATGATCTGCAGCCCTTGCTGTACCTGCATTGTAGCTTACAGTAACTTCCCATGGCACCGGAACTATTACTAAATTGGATTCTTCTTCGGTAAAGGGAAGACCGAAAATATTGTTATCAGGGTTTCCTACAGAGTTGGGATCAAACAGCGAAAGATCAGACATTGTTATTTTTTGAAATTTTTGCAAAGATAGGGGAGCAAATTAAACAGATAATGGCATTTTCGTAATATTAACAGCCGATTTTATGTCGTAATTATACCATGTTACATTATTTACCAAAAGCAAAATTTAGGATTTAAATTAGGATAAGGCTTACTCAATTAAAGTAACTTTGCGAAATATTTCAAAAATGAAAAAAACACATATTATATTATTGGTTGGAATAGCTGCATTGATAGTTGGCCTAATTAGTTTTTCTGCAGATTTTTCAACGTACGATACAATTGGTTCTGCTAAAGAAAAGCAGGGAAAGTTTGTACACATTATTGCAAAGTTGGATAAAAGTCAGCCTGTTGAATACGACGCCATTAAAAATCCTAACTATTTAACTTTTTTTGCTGTTGATAGTTTAGGTGGTAAAACAAAAGTTGTGTTTCATAACAGCAAACCTGCTGATCTTGAAAAAAGCGAGAGACTTGTAATGAAGGGAAAGATGGGGACTGAGCATTTTGAATGCAGCGATATTCTATTGAAATGTCCTAGCAAATACAAAGATGATAAACAACAACTGCAGAACGAAGTGAAGGAACAAACTTCCATGAAATAACAAATTGAGGAATCAAAATAGCGTACATGAAATTTGAAGGTGAACATTTATTACCGGGACAAATAGGACATTTTTTCGTTATACTTTCTTTTGTAGCTGCACTAATTGCTACGATATCTTTTTTTAAGGCTTCCAGAATAGTTGATATTGCCGAAAAACAAAATTGGCTAAAAACTGCAAGAATTGCATTTTACACGCAAGTAGCCGGTGTATTTGTAATATTTGGATGCATAATGTACATATGCTCCAACCATTTGTTTGAGTACATGTATGCATACAAGCATGCATCACTCGAGTTAGAATACAAATATTTACTATCCTGCATTTGGGAAGGCCAGGAAGGTAGTTTCCTGTTGTGGACCATTTGGCATGGCGTGTTGGGTATTTTGCTAATTAAAAAAAGTAAAGAGTGGGAAGCGCCTGTAATGTCTGTTATTAGCTTTGCTCAGTTCTTTTTGTTAATGATGATTTTGGGAATTCATTTTGGCAATATAAAAATTGGTACCAGCGCATTTAGCTTAACACGCAATGAAATTAGCGCTCCAATTTTTGCACAGGCAAATTATCTTAGTTTTATTAAAGATGGCTTAGGATTAAATGTGTTGTTGAGAAATTACTGGATGGTTATTCATCCACCGATTTTGTTTTTGGGTTTTGCATCAACTTTAATTCCTTTTGCTTATGCATATGCAGGTATACAAACCAAAAGATATGGCGATTGGGTAAAAGAAGCGCTGCCATACACTTTAATGTGTGCAGCAATTTTAGGTGTCGGTATTATGATGGGTGGAAAGTGGGCCTATGAATCTTTAAACTTTGGTGGTTATTGGGCTTGGGATCCTGTTGAAAATGCATCGCTTGTACCGTGGTTATTATTGATTGCGGGAATGCACACGATGGTTATTTATAAGGCAACGGGGCATTCATTAAGAGCCAGTTATTTGTTTGCTTTCCTCACGTTTATATTTATTTTGTACTCTACTTTTCTTACACGTACGGGGGTACTTGGCGATACCTCAGTTCATGCATTTACCGAGGCTGGAGAAGATATTTCATTTAGAATTTTAGGGACTTTGTTTTCATTTAAAGCAATGAATGGGTTGATTTTACTTTACCTGTTTGCATTTACAATTCCATCACTTTATTTGCTCGCAAAAAACTATAAGAAAATACCAACTATTTACAAAGAAGAAAATACCAACTCAAGAGAGTTTTGGATGTATATCGGATCATTGGTTTTCTTTCTTACATCTGTTTTTATTATTGCAAAAACATCAGTGCCTGTTTATAATAAAATTTTCGGAACAAACATAGCCCCTCCTGAAGATATTGAGTTTTCTTACAACAAAGTAATTGTATTGGTTGCTATAATACTTGGGTTTTTAACGGCAATAACACAATATTTAAAATACAAAACAACAACCGGCAAGTACCTTGTAAAAGAAATTTGGTTGCCAACTGCAGTGTCAGTTGCAATAATGGCTGCGCTTGTTATATTTTACCCATTCACTTATTACAAACAAGGTGCTGGTTTTTTAGGTGCTATGTATGTAGCTGCATTTGCAGTAATATATTCATTGGTAGCAAATGCCTTTTACATTTGGACGGTTCAGAAAGGTAAAATAATGAAAGCGGGTAGCCCTATTGCCCATGCAGGATTCATGTTGATGCTGATTGGGATCTTAATTTCTGCAGGTAATAAAAAAGTTATTAGCAGTAGTACAGTTAATGGCATTACCCTGCCAAGTAGCGGCAAAGACCCAATGACAAAAGAGGTTGATAACCCGAGAGAAAATTTAACGCTGTTAAGAGAAGTGCCCGCAAGTTTAGATGATTATAAGGTTACTTTTTTAAAGGATTCTGCAGGGCATGAAAAGGGAAGAAAGTTTTACAAATTGGATTTTCAAAGAAAAGATAAAGCTGGAAAAACCACTGAGCAATTTGGTTTAGAGCCCGATGTTTATCAGATGAAGGATAACAACATGAGTAGCAATCCTGATACAAAATCATATTTATTTAGGGATATTTTCACCTACGTTTCTTATGCACTAAATAAAACCGGGCAGGAAGAAGATACTGTAAAATTTAGTGAGGTAAAGTTGAATGTTGGGGATACGGCATTTTACAGCAATGGTTATTTGGTACTGAACGACGTAGTAAATAACCCCGTAAACAAAAAAATTACTATTGAGCCGGGGCAAGTTGCGCTTATGGCAGATATGACAGTAACAAGCAAAGAAAAACAAACTTTTACTGCAAAACCATTGGTGCTTGTTGACAGTTTGGGCATTGTAAATGCAGACGATACTGTATTTGCTCAAAACTTATTCGTTCGTTTTATTGGTGTAGATGAAGATAAAAAAATACGCATTGGTATAAAAGAATCAAATACCCTAATAGATTACGTAACGGTAAAGGCATACGTTTTTCCACTTATCAACTTAGTCTGGATTGGGCTTGTAATAATGGCTGCTGGCCTAATTTTAAGCATGTTACAAAGAGGTAAATATTCAAAATTACAATCGGGGATTATCCTTACTTTATCTGTGGCTTTTGTGTTTTACATGTTTTTATTAGCGAACGCCTAATTGTATCTAAATACCTCGAAAAAAAGTTGAAAAAAGATTTATAGCCGAAGGGCTGCGGGATTGAAGCAAGTACCCCACAGGAATGCAGCGCAGCGAAATGACGAGGAGTACTGCGTAAAAGCCCGAACATATGTTCAGTATAGGACTTAGCCTTTACCGCCCCCAATTTTTTTATTTAAAAATTAAGGTTACTTTAATTTATTTATGGTATTAATTGATGAACTTTAATAGCAACAAATACGTTGATAGCAATAGTGTCATTATTTAAAAAAAATTTTACGCTTTTTTTAGTTAGCATGCTTTGCGGCGTGCACTTAACTTATGCGCAACAAAACGGTTTAAATGACACTTTAAAAACCGAGGCAATTATTTACGAAGGTGATACGCTGGAAATGAAAACCCTAGAGTTTGCGTTTGCCTTTGCAAAACTTACCCCTGCTCAGATTAAAGCTAATGCTAAGTACAATAGGTTGAGAAATGCTGTTTACGTTACATACCCTTATGCACGCAGAGCTGGTGCAGTTATGAACGATATAAACGAGAGGCTCGTAAATGTAAAAAGCAAAAACGATAGAAAGCATTATATAAAATCGAGAGAGAAAGAACTTAAAAAGGAGTTTAGTGATCCGCTCACAAATTTATCAGTGTATCAAGGTAAGGTGCTGATGAAGTTAATTAATAGAGAGACCGGTAATAACTGCTACGAAATAATAAAAGAATACAAAGGTGGCGTTACAGCAAGATTATACCAAACAGTTGCGTTCTTTTTTGACAGTAATTTAAAGCAATCTTACGAAGCCGATACAGACGATGCCACCATTGAGCACATTGTAAAAGAAGTACAGAGAATGTATGGCTACAGTAACCCTCCGCATAGTAAAGCCATGTAACTCACTTATAAACGTTTTTGGGTGATTGTGAGTATTTTGGCGATATTCAACCGTGTATTTAGCGTAAATTGCACGCTAACAGTTTTCGAAAATTTATGAAGATAGATGTTTTGGCTTTTGGCGTACACCCCGATGATGTGGAGCTTGGTTGCGCAGGAGTTTTGCTTTCAGAAAAAAAGAACGGAAAAAAAATTGCTATTGTTGATCTTACTCAGGGAGAACTTGGTACAAGAGGCACGGCAGAAACGAGAAAAGAAGAGGCCGCAGCTGCAGCCAAAATTCTCGATGTTGATGCAAGAGAAAACCTACAAATGGCCGATGGTTTTTTTGAGAACAACGAAATAAACAAACGGAAAATAATTACAGTTCTTAGAAAATACCAGCCTGAAATAATTTTTTGTAATGCGCCGGAAGACAGACATCCTGACCATGGCAGAAGTGCGTTACTTGTAGAGGATGCAGCTTTCTTATCGGGCTTATCGAAAATAGAAACATTTTTAGATGGCGAATTGCAAACAGCCTGGCGACCGAAATTTGTTTTTAACTTTATACAAGACAGGTACTTAAAGCCAGATTTTGTGATTGATATTTCGGAGGAAATGGAGCAAAAAATAGAATCGGTTACAGCATATAAAACGCAATTTTTTCATCCTGAAAATTTAGGTGGCCCGCAGACTTATATTTCATCGCCTGAATTTTTAGAAAGCGTATATGCCCGTGCTGCTATGTTTGGCAAAATGATTGGTGTAAAATATGCAGAAGGTTTTCTGTCTAAAAAAATGATTGGGTTTAAAAACCTTGACGGACTAATAAAAGAAACGACTTAGTTAAAGAACAAAAATATTAAAATGGCAACTCCCAAATTTAAAAACGCAACAGGAATAAATTTCCATAGAGAGCTAAAGCAAAGGGTAAATAATTACTTTGTAGAAACTAAAAAGAAAAGTACAGGTAATTTTTCACTGTATTTTAAAGCTGTACTTTTTTGGACCTTGTATGTTGCTTTATATGTGCATGTTCTCTTTTTTACGCCCGGCACATGGTGGGCTATTGCTGAATGTTTTTTAATGGGTGGACTAACAGCAGCCATCGGTTTTAATGTTATGCATGATGGTGGGCACGGAAGTTTTAGCGACAGTCCGTTTTGGAATAAGATTGC
>JANOTH010000009.1:0-2865 GCA_031416275.1 Ferruginibacter sp.
AAGGTGGCGACCTTGCATTAGAAATATCAGAAAGCAACGCCAAACC
This sequence comes from Ferruginibacter sp., assembly GCA_031416275.1. Taxonomy (GTDB): domain Bacteria; phylum Bacteroidota; class Bacteroidia; order Chitinophagales; family Chitinophagaceae; genus Ferruginibacter. The sequence continues at coordinate 47 of JANOTH010000009.1, forward strand.
ACATGTGTGGGAAATAAATAAAATATTTGAAGATGCCTATTTTGAAGAGAAGTTTATGTTATATGTGCCGGTTAAATAGTCATTTAAATTTTACACCACTAAGGCACAAAGGATACAAAGTTTAACACTAAGATTTCTGTTTTTCTCAACCTTTCTTTTAGCTTCAATTTATAAAGAGAAAAATGAAAATATTTTTATTCGCTGTTTTAAGCTTATCGATTATTTCAGCAAACGCACAGGATATTTCATACAACCGTAAAATAGTGGATACGCTTACCTCACCGCACTTTTGGGGGCGTGGCTACACCAAAGATGGTATGAAAAAAGCAGCTGATTTTTTATCAGCGGAATTTAAAAATGCAGGATTGCAGCCGCTTGATAAAAAAGATTATCTGCAAACATTTTCTTTTGCTGCAAATACTTTTCCGGGTAAAATGGAGGTGGAAGTAAATGGTAAAAAATTAATACCGGGTGTAGATTATATTGTTGGTGCTGACAGCCGCTCAGCAAAAGCAAAAGGTAAATTAGAACAAAGAGATAGTTCAACGTTTGTAAATGAGCAAAGCAAGATTGTAGTAAAATTAGAAAACAAACTCACATGGAGTGCAGCGCAAACACAAGAAGACTACACTCTTATTCAACTCAATAATAAATGTTTAAAAGATTTACCCAAAAACATTAAAATAAATATAGAAGCAAAACTGGTTGATAAATTTGATGCTGGAAATGTTTGCGCAATGGTACAGGGAACAGAAAAACCAGATTCTTTTATTTTTATCACAGCGCATTACGATCACCTTGGTGGTATGGGTAGCGAAACTTATTTTCCCGGTGCAAATGATAATGCAAGCGGTGTGGCATTGTTGTTAAGTCTTGCAAAATATTATGCGGCACATCCCCAAAAATATTCAATAGGTTTTATTTTGTTTGCTGCGGAAGAGATTGGTTTGCTTGGTTCAAAATATTATTCAGAACATCCACTTGTTCCATTAAAAAATATTCGTTTTCTTACCAATACAGATTTGGCGGGTACAGGCGAAGAAGGAATTACTGTTGTGAATGCAACAATATTTGAAAAAGAATTTACATTAATGAATAACATTAATAACGAGAACAAATATTTAGTATCAATTGGTGCAAGAGGAAAAGCTGCAAACAGCGATCATTATTGGTTTACAGAGAAAGGGGTACCGTCATTTTTCTTTTATACAAAGGGTGGCATTGCAGCATACCATGATGTATTCGATAAAGCAGCTACACTCCCCTTAAATGAACAGGCAGATTTAATGCAGTTGATGATAGAGTTTAATGAAGGGTTGCAGGTATTGAACCACTAAGACGCAAAGACGCTAAGAAATTTAAAACAATAGAGTACTTTTTTTAAAAATATTTTACAACGAATAAAAGGGAACAATCTTCCATGCATTTAAACTTTTTCGCCTTAGCGTCTTTCCGGTAAACACTTAACCCAAACTCTTCCACATATACACATCTGTTTGCGGCGTATTGCCAATGGGGAAATCATGTGTATGAGCTGATTTTACAAAGCCATATTTACCATAAAATTTTTGTGCTCTTTGATTGTGCTCCCAAACGCCTAAAAATGCATTGTCGTATCCTTGGCTTGTTGCATGGTCTAAAAAGAACTGCATCATTTGTTGCGCTATTCCTTTGCCGTGAAAATCTTCTAAAACATAAAGGCGTTTTAATTCCAAAGCTAAACTTCCTTCTATTTCGTCAAAATTTTCTGTACCAATACTAAATAAAATATACCCAACAATTGCTCCCTCAATCTCTGCGAAAAAATATTCCATAGCACTATTTGCTACTTCTTCTGCCAGCGTATTTTCATTGTAAAACTTCTCCAGAAAATCATTCATATCGTCTTCTGTACAAGTACCTGTAAAAGTATCGTAGAATGTTTTTTTAGCTATAAATGAAAGCGCAGGCACATCTTGCAATGTGATCCTGCGCATTTTAATTTCTTGCATATTAACTACCAGTTAAATTCAATTAAATTATTCTTCCTGTCCACATCTGCCATACGTTGTGATGGGTCTATCTCTACTTTTTTATAATCTGTCAATCTTGTTTTTAATTGAAGAATGTAAGTTGGATGCGTCCAGCGCCATTCCTCATCAACAATAATTTTTTCTGCTCCATCTTCTTTTTTTGCTGCAAACATTAAGTTTAATGGAATGGTATGCATTTCAGTTGAACCATCTTTTTTTGTAAGCACAACATCTACGGGCATGGGTATTTGTCCAACTCTTTTCAAACGAATATTTGATACGCCATTTTCTTCCCACAAACTATCTATTCCGTAGTCAATTTTTTTAGTGGTGTTTATCCACCATTCTTTGTACCAATCAAGTTGCACGCCACTTACATCCTGTGCTACCTGTATAAAATCATTTGCGTTGGGATGTTTAAAACGCCAGCGCTTATAATATTCAAGCAAAATTTTACTTCTATTTTGTTCACCAACGATGTAACCAAGTTGGGTTAAAAAAACCGAGCCTTTTGAGTAAGCATCTATGCTGTAAGCGTAGTTACTGTTGTAATGATCTGCGTGTGTCGTCATGGGCTCTTCTACCTTACTTTGTGCAAGGTTAAAATAAGAATCATAACTGCCTGCATGGTGCAATGGAAGTTTAGCGTCAACAGAATCATAATAACGCATTGCACCAGGTTTATTACCTGCTCTAACACGTCTTACTTTTTCAGTGTAATAATCATCTACCAATTGAGAAGAATACTCTGTAAAACCTTCATCCATCCACGAGTACATGCTTTCGTTTGTACCCAACATCATCTGG
>JANOTH010000010.1:0-9456 GCA_031416275.1 Ferruginibacter sp.
TGAAGATTTAAGTGAACTATTTTCTTTTAAGGAGGGACAGAATATTACTATTAAGAAAAACATAAATGGCGAAGAAGTACGTCGTTCTTATTCTGTATGCAACGCACCTTATGAACAGGAATTAAAAGTAGCTATCAAAAAAACCACCGGTGGCTTGTTTTCCTCCTTTGCAAATGATGAATTAAAGGCGGGTGATGTATTGGAAATAATGCCACCAATAGGCAGATTTAATGCAAGGCCGGAAGAAGGAAATTATCTCGCTATTGCAGCAGGTAGTGGCATTACACCAATAATTTCCATCATTAAACATACGCTTAAAACGCAGGCCCAAAGTAGCTTTACGCTTATTTATGGTAATAAGAGCCGTGGCTCCATTATTTTTTTTGAAGAAATAGAGGCACTCAAAAATAAATTCATGGAGCGTTTTACCTGTGTAAATATTTTGAGCAGAGAGCGTACTGATGCAGATATAAATTATGGCAGAATAGGAACAGAAAAATTGGAAGGGCTAAAACACTTGCTCAACTTTAAAACATTTAACGATGCTTATATCTGTGGACCCGAAGAAATGATTTTTGCCTCGGCTGCATTTTTAGAGGAAGTAGGACTGCCTAAAAAAAATATACATTTCGAATTATTTACAACACCAGGGCAGAAAAAGTCGGTAGAGGGCAGTGAACGGTTTGCAACTGCAGCAGATGCGGGTCCAAAAAGTAATATAACCATTAAACTAGATGGACGGAGCTTTAATTTTGACCTCGCCTACAAAGCAGAAAATATATTGGATGCAGCATTACAACAGGGTGCTGATCTTCCATATGCATGCAAAGGCGGCGTATGCTGTACATGCCGTGCAAAATTAATTGAAGGAAAAGTGCATATGGATGTAAACTATGCACTAGAAGATGATGAAGTTGCACAGGGTTTTATTCTTACTTGCCAGAGCCACCCGCTTACGGAAAAGATAGTAGTAGATTTTGATGTGAAGTAGGGCCTCTCCCTCATTCCCTCTCCCGAGGAGAGGGATGACTTGGCGATAGATTGGGAGATAAAGTGTAGGGCCTCACCCTCGTTCCCTCTCCCGTGGAGAGGGATGACTTGGAGATTGATCGGGAGTTTAAAGCGGAGGAATACTTATTTGATGCATCACGTTTACAACACAATAAAAGTTGAAAAAAGATACGCCGCTGACGAGCGGCGGGATGGAAGCGGTAGCCCACAGTGAGGAACGAACGAGGACTACAAGCGAACAGCCCGAACTAATGTTGCCAAAAGTTATACAAACAACCGCCCCAAAACTGCTTTACTCCCTTTAAAAAAATTACCTTTACCGTTAATTAAAGAAATCATAAATATCGCTAACAGGTGTTAGTATTTAATATATTTGTAGTATAATTTAGAACGATGCAACTCCACGATTTAGAAAAAGCGTTTCAAGATAAAATTGACAACGAAATTAAAATAGAGCCGAAAGATTGGATGCCTGATGCATACCGCAAAACAAATGTGCGGCAAATAAGCCAACATGCACATAGTGAAATTGTGGGTATGTTACCTGAAGGCAACTGGATTAGCCGTGCACCTTCTTTAAAAAGGAAAGCAATTTTAATTGCAAAAGTGCAGGATGAAGCCGGGCATGGTTTGTATTTGTATTCCGCAGCAGAAACACTTGGTACAAGTCGTGAACAAATGATTGATGATTTGCATAGCGGAAAGGCAAAATACTCATCAATTTTTAATTATCCTACGCTTACTTGGGCCGATATGGGCGCTGTGGGTTGGTTAGTAGACGGTGCAGCAATTTTAAACCAGGTAATGCTTTGCAGAACATCTTACGGACCTTATGCTCGTGCAAACGTGCGTATTTGTAAAGAAGAAAGTTTTCACCAACGGCAGGGTTTTGAATCGTTGATGGTGCTGAGTAAAGGCACGCCCGAACAAAGGGCTATGTGCCAGGATGCTATCAATCGTTGGTGGTGGCCATCGTTAATGATGTTTGGGCCCAAAGACAGTGAGAGCACGAACAACGACCAAAGCATGAAGTGGAAGATAAAGAGAAAAACCAACGATGAATTGCGCCAGCAATTTATTGATATGGCTGCGCAACAGGTGAAAGTTTTGGGAATGACGTTACCGGATGCTGATTTGAAATGGAACGAAGAAAGAGGTCATTACGATTTTGGAGAAATAAACTGGGAAGAGTTTTGGAACGTGGTAAAAGGAAACGGTCAATGCAATAAGCAACGCCTCGACGCAAGAAAAAATGCTCATGCTGAAGGTGCTTGGGTAAGAGAAGCTGCAATTGCTTATGCTAATAAGAAAGCTGCAAAACAATTGAAGAAAGTTGCTTAGAATATTTTGAGGTCGCAAATTGCGACCTCTTCATTAAACGATACTTTTATGAAAATATGCATTCAAAAATACTTTTACGGTGACTTTGGTGGTGAAGAAAATGCAGGTGGAAACGAACTAAAAAGCAATGAAGCTAAGGAAAGTGCATGGCCGTTATGGGAAGTTTTTATAAGAAGCAAACAAGGGCTTGACCACAAACATGCAGGAAGCTTACATGCTGCCGATGCAGCTATGGCGATTGAAAATGCCCGTGATGTTTATACCCGCAGGCAAGAAGGAGTTAGTTTATGGGTAGTTGAAAGCAAACATATCCACGCAAGCAATCCTGATGATGCAGCCGCCATGTATGAACCTGCTAATGACAAGGTTTATAGACATCCTACTTTTTATGAGATACCTGATGAAGTGGGGCATATGTAGTTTCAGCAGAACTGAAAAAGGAATTAGGAATTTGTAATTTGGCTTTATAGCTTGAAATGTATTGTAGTTGCAAACATTCTTAATTATCCAAAGGTTTTTAGAAGTTTTTCAAATGACTTTATTTTATGAACAATTACAAAGGCTTTACTGAGTTGGATTGTTATAAACATGGCAGAGAATTAAGAAAATCAATCTCCCTATTAGTGAGTAAGTTTCCAAAGGAAGAGAAGTATGGGTTAGCTTCTCAGATAAAAAGATCATCAAGATCAGTAACAGCAAATATTGCAGAAGGATATGGACGATATACTTATTCAGATACAAGACACTTCTTTATTATTTCCCGAGGATCGGTGACTGAAACGATGGAACATTTAACAACAGCATTTGATGAGAATTTTATTTCAGAGGACATTTTAAAATCGGAATTAGATAAATGTGAAACAGTTTTTAAACTTATCAATGGATTCATTGCATATTTAGATAAATCGAAGAAAGTACATAAAGCCGTAACCCTAATCCCTAATTCCTAATTCCCAACATGGATCAACTAATTAACTATACCCTTCACTTAGCCGACAGTAACTTAATAATTACACAGCGCAATGCAGCGTGGTGCGGGCACGGGCCGATATTGGAGCAAGACATTGCGATTACAAATATTACACTGGATCTTATTGGGCAAAGCAGAAATTTTTATCAGTACGCTGCTAAACTGATAAATGAAAATAATTTAAAATTATCAGAGTCTCAGGCTCCTTCTCCTGCGGAGAAGGCGAGGAATGAGGCCTCTGAAGATTCGCTTGCGTACTTACGCACGGAAAGAGAGTTTAAAAATTTACTGCTAACAGAACAGGAAAATGGTGACTGGGCACAAACCATTGTTAGGCAGTTTTTTTACAGCGTTTATCAGTATTTTTTGTACGAAAAAATGCAGTACAGCAAAGATGAACAGCTGGCTGGTATAGCTGCCAAATCATTAAAAGAAGTAACCTACCATGTAACCTGGAGCAGCGAATGGGTAATTCGTTTAGGTGATGGAACCGCGGAGAGTAAAGGAAGAATTATAAATGCAGTTGCAGCGTTATGGCCATACACGGGTGAGATGTTTTTAGTTACAGATTACGAAGCAGCAATGATTGCTGAAGGAATTGCACCCGACATTGCATCGTTGAAAAATGATTGGCTTAAAAAAGTTAATAGCGTTTTCGAAGAAGCTACAATAGCCCTTCCTGAAAACGGATTTATGCAGACGGGCGGTAAAACCGGCGTACACACTGAAAAACTTGGTTATATTTTATCAGATTTGCAATATTTGCAAAGAACATATCCCAACGCCACATGGTAGTTGAAAACAACATAACAGCTGAGGACGTATGGACTCTATTAGAGCAGGTGCCTGATCCTGAAATTCCGGTGTTATCTATTTTAGATTTAGGAATTGTAAGAGATATAAAGGTCGATGATGACCTTATAGAAATTATCATTACACCAACCTACAGCGGCTGCCCTGCCATGGATGCTATTAGTATGGATATCAAATTGAAATTAATAGAGCATGGCATCAAAAACTTTAAAATTACTTCTGTTTTATCGCCGGCATGGACCACAGATTGGATGACAGAAGAAGGAAAAATAAAATTAAACAAATACGGCATTGCGCCGCCCAAAATGTCTTCAGATATATCAGATACGCCTCCAATTTGTCCACAATGTACATCAGCTGATACAAAATTATTAAGCCAGTTTGGCTCTACAGCCTGTAAAGCATTATACCAGTGTAACGATTGCAAAGAACCGTTCGACTATTTTAAATGTCATTAAAAGGCTGCGTTTATAAAGTTTAGATTAATAGATTTGCATAAACTATCTAACCCTCTTATGCAATCAATTTTATTTGAAATAAAAGACAACGTCGGGGTAATAACGTTTAACAGGCCTGATAAATTTAATTCCTTTAACAGAGAAATGGCTTTGTTGCTGCAACAGGTTTTAGATGATTGTGAAAAGAGCGAAGATGTGCGCTGTGTATTAATAACAGGATCAGGAAAAGCATTTTGTGCAGGGCAAGATATAGCAGAATTAACGGGAGAAAATCCTTTAGGCATTGAAGTAATACTTGTTGAACATTTTAACCCAATAGTAACAAAAATACGTGCCCTAAGTAAGCCGGTAATAGCAGCAGTAAATGGTGTTGCAGCAGGTGCAGGGGCTAATATTGCATTGTGTGCAGATATTGCTTTGGCTACAGAATCTGCCAGCTTTATACAGGCATTTTCTAAAATTGGGTTAATACCTGATAGTGGCGGTACATTCCTCTTACCCAGATTAGTTGGTTTTCAAAAAGCTTCTGCATTAATGATGACGGGTGATAAAGTGACTGCAATAGACGCAGAAAAAATGGGTATGATTTATAAAGTTTTTACAGATGAAACTTTTGAAAATGAATGTTTTTCGCTTGCGAAAAAACTAGCCCAAATGCCAACGAAAGCTTTGGCATTAACGAAAACCGCACTTAATATTTCAATGCAAAACACTTTTAGCGAACAGTTGGTGCAGGAAGACAGGTTACAAAGCAAAGCTGCAGCCACGGCAGATTACAAAGAAGGTATTGATGCTTTTATTGAAAAACGCAAAGCAATTTTCACTGGTAAGTAAATGTAGATTTTAGAATGGATAAGGCAAATAATATTAGCGCAGATAAAGTTGTTCAACACATGTTGAAAAACGATTTGTTTAGCCAATGGCTTGGAATTTCCATCATAGAAATTAAAGACGGTTACAGCAAAATAAAAATGAATGTGCGACCCGAAATGATCAATGGCTTTGGAATTGTACATGGTGGTATTGCTTTCTCTTTGGCTGACAGCGCCTTTGCATTTGCCTGCAACAACAGAAATATTTTATCTGTCGCTTTAGATACGAGTATAAATTTTATAAAACCTATTCACGTAGGCGATGAGCTAATAGCCGAAGCAACCGAAATACACAACGGCAGAAGCACCGGTCTTTACCAAATTACCATCACCAATCAAAATGAACATACCGTTGCAATTTTTAAAGGAACTTGTTTTAGAACAGACAAATCTTTGCTTTAGATATCGCCTTAAAACCTACAAAGTTTTTAAAACCTTATAGGTTTATTTCATAGACACATTGATAATAACTTTATGATTTACGCCTTTAATAATTTTATTCCCGTTGTTCATCCATCTTCATTTGTTCACCCACAAGCTGCTGTAACCGGCAATGTAATTATTGGTAAAGATTGCTATATAGGTCCAGGTGCTGCCATTCGTGGCGATTGGGGTCAAATTATTATCGAAGATGGTTGCAATGTGCAGGAAAATTGTACCATTCACATGTTTCCTGGTGTAACTGTAACTTTAAAGCAAGGTGCACATATTGGTCATGGAGCCGTTATACATGGTGCTACCATCGGCAACAATACATTGGTTGGTATGAATGCTGTAATTATGGACAATACAATAATTGGCGATGAATGTATTGTAGGTGCATTAAGTTTTATAAAGGCAAGTGAAGTGTATGAAAACAGAAGTGTAATTGTAGGTAACCCAGCAAAAAAAATTAAAGAGGTAAGTGATGAAATGTTAGCTTGGAAAACAGAAGGCACTGCACTTTACCAGCAATTACCAAGAGAATTGTATGCTAGTTTAACTGCATGCGAACCACTAACTGAAATTCCTTTAGATAGAAAAATTCAAGAAAGTACTTACAAAACCTGGAACGAAACTAAAGGCTAGCAATTATTTTCTGCTATCTGCCCACAATAATTTTTCTTCTGTTGCAGTTTCAAAATCTTTAATTTTTCCATCGCCTCGTCCCGTAAAACCACCATCGGGATGCCCCATTAACCTACAACTATCGTTATAGAGGTCACTAAAATTATCGCAGCAAACAGCAGGCACATAAAAAACTTTTTTACCCATATATATATAGCTGTAAATTTTACCGGGCGGGTTTGTAACCGGTTCACTCTTCATTTTTTCGATTAAAACTTTTACGCAAACAGGTAGCGAGTCTACAACAACCTTACTTCCTTCTGGAGCTACATCTGCAGCGTTTGTTTTTTTAGATGCGTTGCATCCAAAAATAGAAATCACCAAACATAATATTAATATTTTCATAGTATATAATTTTTAGGGGCTTTCATCTTTTTATAATAATTAAGCTTTTGTCCGGGCTATACCTTACAAGTCCTCATTTCGTTTCTTTCCTTCGTCACTCACTCATTCCGGGCTTTTCACTTCTATCCCGCAGCCGTTCATCATTTTAACATTAATCAACAATTATACCTCAAAGTTTTCATTCGTACATATTCGTGTAATTCCTGGCAATTATAGCTGCTTATAACCTCACAATGCAATGCAGTTTGCTTTTTGTATTTTTGCAGCTAACACAATACTCAAGTTTTGGAAAGATCAAATTTTGTAGACCAAATAAATATTTTTTGCCGCAGTGGTCATGGTGGTGCAGGCAGTAAACATTTTCTGCGCAATAAACTTACTGCAGAAGGTGGGCCTGATGGTGGTGATGGCGGACGTGGTGCGCATATAATTTTAAAAGGGAATACTCAACTCTGGACTTTATTACACCTTCGATATTTTAAAAATGTGTTGGCAGATGATGGCGGCAATGGCGAAGGTGGGCAAAGGAGTGGTAAATCTGGAAAAGATATAATTATAGAAGTACCGCTTGGTACCATAGCCCGTGATCCTGAAACGGGTGAAAGAGTTGCAGAAATTTTGAATGATGGCGAGGAAGTTATTTTAATGAAAGGTGGGCGTGGCGGCTTGGGTAACAGCAATTTTAAAACCGCTACCAACCAAGCTCCTGAATATGCACAACCTGGTGAAAGTGGCATGGAAGGGATTAGAACACTCGAGTTAAAAGTATTGGCAGATGTTGGTTTGGTGGGTTTTCCAAATGCAGGTAAATCAACACTATTATCTGTAGTAACTGCAGCAAAACCAAAAATTGCCGACTATGCTTTTACTACATTGGTACCACAACTCGGTATGGTAGAATACAGAGATGGAAAAAGTTTTTGTATTGCAGATTTACCGGGCATTATTGAAGGTGCAGCAGAAGGCAAAGGTCTTGGGCATCGCTTTCTTCGGCATATAGAAAGAAACTCCATTTTACTTTTTGTAATACCTGCAGACAGTGCAGATCACAAAAAAGAGTTTGAAATTTTACGAAACGAACTGCAGGAATACAATCCGGAAATGTTGCAAAAAGATTTTGTAATTGCCATTAGCAAAGCAGATATGCTTGATGAAGAACTTAGAGAAGCCATTAAAAAAGAATTGCCGCAAAATATTACTTCTATATTTTTTTCATCTATAACTGGCTACAATCTTTTACAATTAAAGGATATGTTATGGAGTTCATTAAATGCTCCACAGAAAGATACGGTTAAATAAAAACCGCAATAATGCATGAATTTAAGAGATAGACAGACTCAAAACTGTCTATTTTTTCGTTGCGTTTGAAACAGTTTCAATTACCACACATTTATTGTAATTTGCGCAGCTAAAACGAAAGCATGTTTAATACGAAAATTGCAGGTATAGGAATGTATGTTCCTGAAAATGTAGTTACCAATAATGATCTTACTGCCTATATAGAAACAAGTGATGAATGGATACAGGAGCGTACCGGCATTCAAGAACGGAGGTATGCACACCGCACAGAAGAAACCACCACAACAATGGGTGTAAAAGCTGCTGAAATTGCTTTAGAGCGGGCAGGCATTACTGCACAAGATGTTGATTTTATAATTTTTGCAACCCTAAGCCCTGATTATTATTTTCCGGGATGTGGCGTACTGGTACAACGTGCCATGAAGATGAAAGAAATTGGCGCATTGGATATACGTAACCAATGTAGCGGCTTTGTTTATGCGCTATCTGTTGCAGACCAATTTATAAAAACCGGTATGTATAAAAACATTTTATTGGTTGCAAGTGAGAAGCATTCTTTCGGATTAGACTTTACAACACGTGGCAGAAACATCTCTGTAATATTTGGTGATGGTGCAGGTGCAGTGGTTTTGCAACCAACAGAAGGACAAGGAATTTTAAGTACACATTTACATAGTGATGGTGAAAGTGCAGAAATATTGGCAATGCCAAACCCCGGTACACATGCCAACCATTGGCTAAAAGAAAAACTAGCAGATTATGTAGATGCGCCGAGAGGCGAAATGTTTATGAGCCACGAAATGCTGGAAAACGGACAAAACTTTCCTATAATGGATGGGCCGGCCGTTTTTAAAAAAGCGATAGTAAAATTTCCCGAAGTGATTGTGGAAGCTTTAGAAAAAAATAATTTAAAAACAACAGATATTAATCTACTTATTCCACACCAAGCGAATTTGCGCATTGCACAATTTGTACAACAAAAACTACAATTGACAGACGATCAGGTTTTTAATAATATTGAGAAATATGGTAATACCACAGCTGCATCCATTCCCATAGCTTTGTGTGAAGCTTGGGAGGCAGGGAAAATAAAAGAAGCTGATTTGGTTTGCCTCGCAGCATTTGGAAGCGGCTTCACGTGGGGCTCTGCCTTATTGAAATGGTAATTAAATAAACCTTAAACAAATAATCATCTAAACGAACTGTTTTGACAATTCGAAATTTTTTAATTTTTATTAAT
>JANOTH010000011.1:0-3347 GCA_031416275.1 Ferruginibacter sp.
ACCGGCATAAATGGCCGGTTTTTTTGTTTTAGTAACGTAAACTGATACGCTAAACATTACAATAGGCGTTTTTTTGTTGGTAATATGTGTACAACCAAGAGCCCTACTACACAATAAAAAATGTAAATACAACACACGGAACCTATTTTTGTAAGGCTCTTGCTTTTTGCGAGATATATCCACACCCTCTGAATAACCCACTTATTTATTGAAAACATCCCTATGCAAAAAATGTACTTATGCCTTGCAGGCAGAATGAATTTTATTAAGTTGATGATGGTGATTGTGGTGATGGGGATTGGGGGGAAGGGGATCTCTCAAGTAGCGGGGGATTTTCAACCAAAAAATGCCACAGGAAACTGGAGCGATTTTAATGCTTGGAATAGGCATAACGGAGCTGGATTCGTCGCAGCCACCATAGGTCAAATACCGACTTCGATAAGTGATATTTACTTTGTGGGTACAAGAAATATTTTTGTTGACATAACCACAGCGGTTTGCAACAATATACGGTTGTCAACCGCAGGTATAACGGAAAGAATTAGCTTAAATCCGGGTGGTATTTTGTCTATTTACGGAAGTCTACTACAAATCTCAAATGCAAATGCTCCATTCCCAAGCAATGGACTTGGCGCAAAAATAATTTTTACAGGTTCAGCAAACCAAACAATTACAAATTCAGGAGCCGCTACTAACCTAGGGAATATAGAGGTCAATAAAAGCGGGGGTATTTTTACATTACCGGGAGTTTCTACAAAATATGATGTTTTTACTCTTACATCCGGGGATGTTGTCGTTGCTTCAGGAGCTGATTTATTGGGTTTGTCAGGTTCTTCGACAGTAAATGTGAACGGCGGTACTTGGACCCAGATTCTAGGTGCCAATAGGATTAATGGGGGCGCAAGCGGAATTGGTATTGCTTTATCAATCAATGCAGGAACCATGACTTTGGCGACGACTAGTATGGGCATTGCTGGATTTAATTTTTCGAGTATTAATATTACAAATGGTGGTACTTTAAATTTGATTAGTTCTACGGGAAATTTTAATGTTACCAATGCCTTTTCTATTGATGCAACCTCTACAGTAAATTCTTCCTACGTAACTACGCCATCAGCAACAACCAATATTTTTTTAGGAACGTTTAATTACAACGCCGCAGCAAGTCAGAACATAATTAATACGTCTTACGGTAATTTAGGTCTTTTGGTTTCGGGAACTAAAAACCCTTCCGCAACATTAAACGTGTCAGGGAATCTAACAATTGGAGGCGCTGCGATTTTACCGTTAACATCAACAGTTGGCGTTAATATCGGTGGAAATTGGATAAGCGACGGAGAAGGAGGGTTAACAGAAAGCACTTCTACTGTCGATTTTAATGGTGCAGGAGCACAGATAATCAATACGACCGGTGGTGAAAACTTTTTCCTAGTTAGAAAATCAGGTATAGGTACATTGACACTAAATTCAAATGTCTCGGCAACAGGTGGCCCTGGTTCAGGGCTTAATATTTCAGCTGGCGTAGTTGATGCGGGGACTAATACTCTGTCAGGGGCAGGGACTTCCACATTAACTATGTTGGGAGGTACATTAAAGCTTGCAAAATTAGCTACAATTTTACCCGAATTTACCGGAACATATGCATTAAGTGCAGGAACGATAGAGTTAAATGGTGCGATTGGTTCACAAATACTTAGATCTGGAATTATATCTTATAGAAATCTTACATTTTCAGGTTCTAGCACTACAACATTATCCACAAGTACTTCAACCTCAGTTATAGGAAATATATACATTACAGGTAATGCAATTTTTGATGCTACAAACTACACATTTGGAGACGCCTCTACAAATTTAATTATGGATGCCGGAAGATACAGGGTTTCAGGTATTGGCACCAAACCAGATATTGATGGAACCTATTCGTTAACGGGTGGTATTGTAGAATTTTATAATTCTGGCACTGTCAGTAATGAAACTGTCAAGGGAATAAGCTCAGTATCTAATCCAATCAACTTTCATCAAATTGAAATTACGGGGAATAAAGTAGGGCAAAGTGTATCTAATGTTACTTTACGTAATGGGGGAGGTTTTACTGTAAAGCCAACGGGTGTATATGAAATAAATGATGATGCTATTGTTGGTCCAACAGGTACGCAAACAGTTACTATTGAAACAGGTGGTACTTTTAAAACAGGTGATGTTGACGGTTTTGCAGGTGGTACGGGAGCAACTGCTACATCAGTAAGAAGTGATATTGAAAATGTAGTTTTACAATCGGGCAGTACAATTGAATACTCGAAAGCTACAGGTGCGGGACAAATAATTACAAATACAGGAGTTACAAACCCTTCTTCAGGTAATTATTACAACTTGAGTTTTAGCGGATCTGGAATAAAAACGGCACCATCAACTGATCTCACAATCTTAGGTGATTTTTCTCGCCAAGGTGCACACACTTTTAACGCAAACACATCAAGAGTTTTATTTGCAGGTACAACAGTTCAAAGATATTTTGTAACTGCAGTGGGTACTACTCCAATAGAGTTTTATAACCTAACCAATGCGAACGCAATAAATCTGACAATAGATTCAACAATAGGTATAGTAAATGAATTTAAATTAAATCCTTCATCTAAGCTTACATTAGGAATTGGAGATATAAACTTGAGATCTACAGCTACTAGAACTGCCTATGTTGCAGATTTAGGAACTTTGAATGTGCCAACTATAGCTTATTCAGCGGGCGGTCGTTTCAATATTGAGCGTTATCTTCCTCAGGTAAAAGCATGGAGATTATTAGCAACGCCTGTAGATATTACAACTTCACCATCAATAAGAGAAATGTGGCAGGAAAACGGAATAGCTATTACAGGTTTTGGAACACAAATAAGCGGTCCTCAATTTCCTACCGAAACAAGCTTGGATTATTTTACACAGAGAGGTTCTTTAAAATGGTTTGATACTTCTATTCAAAATTACCGAGAAATTGCTAATACTAATACTGCTAAAGCTAGAACAGAAGGTTATTATGTTTTTGTTAGAGGAGATAGAAATGAAGGTTTAGTTGGAAGCGGCACCAATACCGTGATTAGAAATAAAGGAAGGTTGCTTACCGGTACACAGCCTGCAGTTCCGATTCCGGCAAACTTATTCATTAGCTGGGGGAATCCATATGCGTCATCTATTGATTTTAAAAAGCTTAATAAAACAAATATCGTTGATGGTTTTATTACTTGGAATCCAAGTGGCGTATTGTCCAGTCAATATGGTGTTGGTACATATGAGACGTATGTAAAGCAAGACCCCCTTGATCCAATGTCGAACTATGTAAAAGTACCAGGTGG
>JANOTH010000012.1:0-3440 GCA_031416275.1 Ferruginibacter sp.
CGTAGAACGCTTCGCTTAATACTAAGGATAGTGGGACTTATAAAAATGTTGTTGGTACGCCCTCGCTCATTTTCTACGCTGCATAAACAACAAAGGCTATCAGTGAGCTTCGGAATTTTATGTGGTTACCAATAACGGCAAAAAAATCCGTAGACGCTTCTGTTGATTCTAATGATAGTGGGACTTATAAAAATGTTGTTGGTACGCCCTCGCTCATTTTCTACGCTGCATAAACAACGGCTGACGGTGGGCTTCGAAATTTTATGTGGTTACCAACATCGGCAAGAGAGCGCAGCTGGAAGTAAAGAAATTGGCAAAGCAACCAACAGAGGCAAAAATAAATAAGGAAAATATTTTTCTCCAAAACATTACAAAGATTGGTCGATGGGGGTTTATAATAATTCTCGCTCTTTTATGCGTCGGGGTTTCACGTATTGTTTTTAACATCTCAAAGTGTAAGCTTGTGAAAACCCCGCCGGGACTTAAACAAGGGTAAGAAAAACCAAGCGGCGAAGGCGATGGAAGCGAAGAAATTGGCGAAGTACCAACAGAGGCAAAATGCAATTACTGTCAAAAGTTTTATTTAATTTAGGATGCCAACAAGGGCAAGAAAAACCAAGCGGCGAAGGCGATGGAAGCGAAGAAATTGGCGAAGTACCAACAGAGGCAAAAGTTAATGATTTTCTACAGATAGAAATTCTTCCTCCCCAATTTTTTCAGTTGAACAAGGATTATCAATGAAACGGAATTTATGAGAAAGTATAGTAGGGCACATCACCATTTTATAAATATGAGTGGAGAGTGAATTGTTCAGTTTAATGGTCCAAAGTGCTTTTGATTTTGAACGATCCAGCCATTTCACAACAATTGATAATTCCGAATTGTCGCATGTAATATGGTATGAGGAGTCAGAAAGACGTGTAAATTTCTCAATGCTATGTTCTTTTGATTCGTGTTGACCATTAATAGATAAAAAGAAGTTATTCAATTTAATGGTAGGTGTTGATCCGTCGCAAGGATCATAAACAACAAATCCGTTTTGTGTCTTACTCAATTGAGTCCAACTTTTGGGGAATCTTTTCGATATTTTGATTTCATCTGCAATTTCAAATGATGATACAAATGAAAAAAGTACAAAAATCAATATAGCATTGAAGTGTCTCATAAAATTGCCGCTTACATCTGTGGTTACGCTAATATAAGCTATAGTTTTCAAAAGTTTATCTTCAAAACAGACTGTTTAGTTGATGTAAGCCGCTGGTTAAAAACCAAGCGGCGGCGGAGATGAAGGCGAAGAAATTGGCGAAGTACCAACCGAGGCAGAGGACTTACAAAAATGTTGTTGGTACGCCCTCGCTCATTTTCTACGCTGCATACACAACAACGGCGGACGGTGGGCTTCAAAATTTTATGTGGTTACCAACATTGGCAAGAGAGAAGAGTTTGATTGAAGCGAATGGCTCGTGGGACTCGAGCCAAGGCAAGGGCTTAACCCTTTATTATAGTCGGCTTAAATCCGAGTAAATGAATAAGTGTACATACTGCAATAAAAAAATGGCGGATTATATTTTTAATATTTTTTTTATTGCGTATTGTTATTAATCAATTATTTATATATTTGAAATGCTTATTAAATTTTAAAAAAAACAAAACTAACATGCAAAAAGTAATTACTTTTTTTGTAGCAATAATGCTACTTGCGAGTTCATTCGCCTCAACTCCTGTGTTTGAAACACCTAAAGCGATGTATGCTTCGCAAATTATGATTCCAATTGGAAAAGACGGTAAAAAGATTTCACTATTAGAACTTTCAAAAATCAGCAAAGCTGACTTGGAGAAAATGACAGGAAGAAAAATGAATAGCTATCAATCGATGGCTTTTAAGGGTGCTCAAAAGAAAATGAATAAGGGTATTGATGAGAATGGCATGGTTACAAGCAAAAAAATGCAAAAGGTATTTGTAGATGGTGAAACAGGTTTTAATGTTGGTGGTTTTGCTCTTGGATTTTTACTTGGCTTATTGGGTGTCCTAATAGCATACCTTATAAATGATGATAAGAAAAGCAACCGCAGAAAATGGGCATGGATAGGGCTTGGAGTAGCTATTTTAATAAGTCTTGTAGTTATACTTGCATTTGCAGGAAGTGTTACACCTTAATAATAAAAAACTAGCTTTTGAAGGACCGACTCATTTTAAAGTCGGTCTTTTTTTATGATTTTATCTGAGATAAGGCTCTGCTATGTTGCAATTATTAAAAAAAGAAAAGCAAAGTCCCTAAAAGGGCAATGCTGATAAACAGCGGCTTGCTGAGTGGGAGGTTACCAACATCGGCAACAGAAAGTACAAACGGAGGCAAAGAACCAGGGATAAGGAATTTATTTTTTGTCATTGTAGGATCTCAAAGTCGCTCTAATAATTAAACAAGTTAAATAAAGAAATCCTTCAACTTCTTCTGATTTTAATTCATGCCGCTTCTCTCCCGCATGTCTCCTAAATTCATGAGCATAGCTTAAATAATTTACAAATATTTTGTCCCAATATCTTGAAAACTGTAATAAACGAAGCAGGTCTTCTTTATTATTGTCTAGTGTTTTTTTATTTCCTAATAAATGTCGTGAAATACCTTCGACTGCTATATAGCAATTTTCAACCACACCATATAGACTTTTTGAATTGTAGTTGTCTAGTGCATTTTTTAAATCGATCTTCTCATTAGGAAACTGGTCAAGTAGTGAAACGGCTGTGTCAATTAACTCTTTATCTAACAATTTATCTCCTGTTGGAAAAAAAACTCCATCTGTCCATTTTATCCCTAAGTTGAAAGTTGATTTTTCTATGGTATCATTTATAACTTTAGAAATGAATTGTTGTATATCTTGACTTTCATAAACACCTTTGTAAATTGCGACTAATGTCCTTAACGTTTGTATAAAGTCCTTATTGGTAAGTGTTTTAAAATTTGGGACAGAAACTCGTATAAAACTACTCTTTTGAATTAAATCTTCTGCATCTAAACCTAATTCATAACACACATGTTTAAACAGTCTGTGATACTCTTCAAATTCATGGTGTTTAACAAAATAACTGAATACAGTATTTTCAATTCTGTTAATAAATTTATTCTTTTCTTCTTCAATAGAAGTAGAAAGTCCAAATAACTTGTCAAATTCCTTTACGCTCATTTTTTTTAAGTAATTTTTAAATTATGGGGCACAAATTGGTTTCAGCTAGCATCTGTATTAACGCTAATATAGGCTATAGTTTTCAAAAGTTTATTTTGAAAACAGGCTGTACACATAGTGTCCACCGCGGCTTAAAATAAAGGAGCAGCGGAGCTGGAAGCAAAGAAATTGGCAAAGCGACCAACAGAGGCAAACTTTCTTTCAATATCAAAAAATTTATTCTGTCCTTTGTAATATTAAATTTATATCAGCAAATG
>JANOTH010000013.1:0-21453 GCA_031416275.1 Ferruginibacter sp.
CTGCACCGGTTTCCCCCGTAATAATATTAAGCTTTTGCGAAAAACTAATGGTTAGCTCGTCAATAATAGCGTAGTTAAGTATTCGTAATTTTTGCAGCATAATTGTGAAGGCAAATTAACGAAAATTGCCCTTGCAGCAGAGGAGAATATTTGTTTTGTTTTCTGTATCTCAAACAAATTAGATTCCCTCCTACTCCGTAATAAAAGTTTAAAGAAGATAGAAAGCTGAAGGGCTGCGTTGCTTAGCCGTAAATCGTTTTTGCTGCATTTGAGCAAAAACATTGAAGGCGGGCAACGAAGTAAAGTTGAATCATTTTCATTGCCGACAGCCCCAAATAAAAATGCCCACAAAAACTGCAGGCATTTAAAGTATTATTAAGTCTATCTAATTAGCTAAACATTTCTCTCACTTTGTCAAAGAATGATTTGTCATTTTTCTCTGGACTCGGCGTAAAATTTTTTGAGCTTTGCATCTTTTCTAGCGCATCTTTTTCTTCGCTGCTTACATTTTGTGGTGTCCAAATATTTACCTGTATCAACTGATCGCCCTTTTCGTAGCTGTTTACATTTGGAAAACCTTTGCCTTTCAGCCTAAAGATTTTACCGCTTTGTGTGCCCGGTGGCACTTTTATTTTTGCTCTTCCATCAATGGTTGGCACTTCTACCTGCGTACCAAACACCGCATCGGGGAATGTAATGTGTAAATCAAATCCAACGTTTAAACCTTCTCTCGTAAGCTGTGGGTGCGCTTCTTCTTCAATCAGTACAATCAAATCTCCTGAAGAGCCGCCACGTTCGCCTGCATTTCCTCTGCCGGTTACACTAAGTTGCATGCCTTCCTGCACACCTGCGGGAATATCAACCGTTACTGTTTCTTCGTCATACACTCTTCCTTCTCCTTTACACGGTGGGCATTTTGCTGTGATGGTACTTCCTTCTCCGCTACATGCAGGGCAGGTTGTTACTGTTTGCATTTGTCCTAAAAAAGTATTCTGCACTTTTCGCACCTGACCACTGCCACCGCAGGTACCGCAGGTTTGCATGCTATTTTTATCTTTAGCGCCAGAACCTGTGCAGGTATTACATTTTACATACTTTTTTACCTTGATAGTTTTCGTAATACCCTTAGCAATTTCTTCAAAATTAAGTTTCATTTTCACACGCAGGTTGCTGCCTCGTGTGCCACGACTGTTGCCGCCGCCACCTCTTCTGCCACCCCCAAAAAAGCTACCGAAGCCATCATCATTTCCACCGCCAAAAATATCTCCGAACTGGCTGAAAATATCATCCATGTTCATGCCGCCAAAACCCTGCGCACCACCGCCTCTGCCACCTGCAAATGCATTGTGACCAAAACGATCATACTGTGCTTTTTTATCGGAGTCATTTAGTATCTCGTAGGCTTCTGCAGCTTCTTTAAATTTGTCTTCCGCAGCCTTATCGCCGGGGTTACGATCGGGGTGAAACTGCATAGCCGTTTTACGGTATGCCTTCTTTATTTCCTCTTGCGAAGCGCCTTTTTTTACGCCAAGTATTTCGTAGTAATCTCTCTTCATAAATGCAGAATTAGCGGATATGCTAATTTGATAATGTGCTAATGAAAGCTGGTTTTTGTAATTAAACTTATATTGAGAATGGTATTATTTCCCAACCACTACTTTAGCAAACCGAATGAGTTTGTCATTCATGTAGTAACCCTTCTGTAATTCATCTACCACTTTCCCTGCCTTTTCTTCTCCAGCTGGTATTTCTGTAACTGCTTCATGTTTCTCTACATCAAAATCAGTATCAAGGCTACTCATGGCAACAATTCCTTTTTGTTGAAGCACAGAACGTAGTTTATTAAAAACCAGTTGCACGCCTTCTTTCACGTGGTTAATATCTTCATCTGATGCAATTTGCTTCTCTGCTCTGTCCATATCATCAGCCACATCCAGCAATGCAATTGCCATTTCTTTACCTGCGGTTTGCATAAGCTCCAAACGCTCTTTAGCAGTACGGCGTTTGTAATTATCAAACTCAGCAAAAAGACGTAAGTATTTATCTTTTTGCTCCTGCACGTCCGCCTCTAATTTTTCTGTAATGTTTTCAGTATCTGATTCGGGGTTGCTTAAATGTGTGTTGCCCGGAATATCAGCATCTGAATTAATATCCATTTGTTCTTCCTCAACCGGGATTGTCTTTTCTGTATCCTGCATGGTATCTCTTTGTTTAAATGTGTGCAAATGTACAACAGTCAAACATTTTGCCAATGCAGCTTTTCAGTCAAATTGACACCAATAAAAATAAGATGGGAAATTAATTAACGACGAGTATTTTACCAGATTCAACAACAGCACCGTTTTTATCAATCAATTGGTATATATAAATACCACGGTAAAACTTCTCTTCTTTCAAATTAATTGAAAGAGATGATTGTATATTCTTGGCCTCGAACATCTTCTTGCCAATAGAATTTAATATTTGTATAGAGTAAAATCTGTTGTAACCTTTTTGAAACTCAAAGTTCACCACCGTTGAGGCAGGATTTGGATAAGATTTTATAACTTTTGATTGTAAGCCAACTTCGTCGTTAAAAGACCGGCTTTGTGCAAAAGATGTAAAATTAATTCCAATAATTAATATTATTATGAAGGATAATTGTTTCAACTATGTAAAAATAGTAAAATGATTTAGAATATGATCAAAAAACTAGAACGTTTAACAATCTTATTTATTGTAAGAATAAGCAACTATTAATATAAAAAGAACTTTAGCCTAAACTTTCTAATTTATTATTGATGGCCGCAAAATTTGGCAAATCACCTGCGCTTTCCAAAACCTCTTCATATTGCACTGTGCCATTTTTATCTATTATAAATGCAGATCTCTTACCAACGCCCTTCATATTCATGGGGGTAAAGGACTCATAAATTGTTTCATAAGTAGTTGAAACTTCTTTATTAAAATCGCTCAACAGTGGAAAATTATAACGCTGTTCTTCTTTGTATTTAGCTAGTGTAAAAACCGAATCGACTGAAATACCTAGCACCTGCGCATTAGCATTGCTATATCTGGCAATATCATCTCTTACAGCACAAAGTTCATCCGTACAAGTGCCTGTAAATGCCAGCGGGAAAAATAACAACACCACATTTTTATTGGCTTTAAAATCACTTAGAGAAACTTTGTTTTTATCTGAATCGTAAAGAGAAAATTCCGGTGCAGTTGATCCTATTGTGATAGCCATATTCGATTTAATTTACTCAAAGATAGATAAAAATAAATGTTGGAACACTGAAAATAAGAAAGCCCGCTTCCCAGCAGGCTATCTCTCCAAACAATCCATAAAACAAAAACATATTTAAAATTTGGGACATCGTGTAGCATCGCTACTACTGTTGTACCTGTCTAAAAATTTTTGAAATACCAAAGAAATTTCAAAACCACCTCTGCCAGTACTTACTTTTTTTAAGCCTGAAATATTTACATCGTAACTTACTGCAACTGCAAGCGGCTTCGTTTCAATTTTTAAAACAGGAATTATAGCATCATTCAACCTCATATATGCACCACCGTGAATCAGATATTTAGGGCTTACAGGGTCATCTAATTTTTGCGAATACATTACTCCACCAACAATTTCTTTGTTTACACCTTGTGTTGTATAATTGGCTTCAAGTGTTATGTAAGAATAATCTGTAGTACCCATTCTTACACCGCCTGAGGCAACCCATTTAGGTATTTGCCCAACTTCATAATCACTATAAAAAGAAACCTTTTTCGATTTATTAAAATGATGGTATGCTACACCAACAAACATATTGTTATCTACATTCTCACCTAATTGGGTGCTAAAACTTAAACCTGCTGTTCCGTCAAAATAAGAATAGGCCGATTTTGAAAATGTTTCTCCTGTCGCCATATTTGGATCGTAGGCATTTCCGTTAAATTGGCTGTTGGTAGTTATTTTACTTCTGTCAATTGTTCTTTGCACATAGCCCCCCATTATAGCCATAGACAAATATGTACTTTTTTCTGCACTCAAAGACTTGTGGTAATTTATAACCGGTAAAATATGGGTAGATGTTAGATCAACTGTACCGGCCTTATCGTATAATAATTGACCACCAATTGTTACATAATCTGTGCTTTCGCCAACAGGCAGTTTGTACTCAAGGTTAGCAGATGTGGTACTGTATGCGTTTGTAACACTGTTCCATTGCGATCTGTAAACTGTTTGCACCCGTAAGTCGCCTGAAAAAAGACCAGCAAGCGCAGGGTTTCTAAGCAAGGGTGTTTCAGCTATCTGAGAAAAATGTATATCCTGTCCCTTCACCTGCACAAAACAGCAGGTTAGGATAACAAAGACGATATAGAATTTTAAAAGGTTTTTCAAAGTAATCGGATATTATAAATACTTAAACGAAAAAAAGTCAGTTTTGTTTTAAAAAGCTAGCTAAGTTGTTAACAAAATTGTTATTTAATTAGAGCGATATTTCCCTTGTAAACCAATGTGCTGTTATTATCGCATTGTATTTCTATCATATAAACATATACATCACTTGCAAGCTTTTGCCCTCTACTTGTACCATCCCAACCCAAACTTTCATCGTTTGCTTTAAAGCTGTACCGGGCAAAAACTTCTTCTCCCCAACGGTTAAAAATTCTCGCCTGCTTTATAGTAAACAAACCCGTACCTCGTGGGTAAAAAACTTCGTTTGCACCATCTCCATTTGGAGAAAAAGTGTTCGGTATAAAAACGTTGGCCCCATTGCACAACACAAAAATATTTACACTTGCTGAGGCAGTGCAGCCGCCCGGGTTTGCAACCTTAACTGTGTATTGTGTTTCATAATTTGGCTTTACAGTTATTGATGGTGTTGAACTACTTACTACCCAGGTTGTAGGCGACCATTTTACATTGGTAACATCGGCAGATACGGTTGGCGTAAGTGTGATCGTCTGCCCAACATTAATCGTTTTGTTTGCACCCGCAGTAACAGTAGGAATTGGATAAACTTTTATGGGGAAATATGCGGTGTCACTAAAACAGCTTTTATCATCTTTACCTATCACGGTATACACTGTAGAAACAGTTGGTGTAGCTTTTACAGACGGACCTATTGTTGTATTAAGTCCTGCAGCAGGAAACCAAGAATATGAACTTGCGCCTGAAACTGCTAACAAATCAGATTGACCTAAGCACAAAGTATCTCTTAAACCACCCTGCATGTCAAACGGAAATTTAACGGAAACTCTGACAACATCTGTGTTAGTACAACCTTGAGCTGATGTTCCTGTAACTGTATAATTTCTGGAAGAATCAGGAGTAGCTATTGGAGATGTGCAATTTACACAACTCAATCCTGAGGCTGGTGACCATGAAAAAGTAGGCGCCCCTGTAGCAGTAATTGTTTGTCCTGTACCTTGGCAAATCAAAATATCTGAACCTGCATTGATAACGGGCTTTGGAAAAGCTTGAAAATTACCAAAGGTTGTGTCAATACAACCGCTGCTATTTGTTGCGGTTACAGTATAATTGAAGACGCCGCCGTTTTGATACGTAATGGGAGCTAGCTGTTGTCCGTTTGCCATTCTACCATCGCTAAAAGACCATTTCCATGTTATTGCCGAAGTATCAGCATTTATAAGATTACCACGAAAATTCATAGTTAGCGGCACGCAGCCATTTGCAGATTGTGTTGAAGAAATTTCAGGTGTTTTTACTACCCTTATTGGAACAGGTGCTGTTATCGTATCAGTACAGCCTGATGCAGTATTTGCTATCAACGAAGGATAATATAAGCCTGTAGAAGTATAAAAATGTGATGGCTCAAATGATGTGGATGTTGCACCATCACCAAAATTCCAAGAGTAACCTGTAATTATATCATTGCTTGCAGTTGTATTAGTAAATAAAACGTTACCACTATTACAACGCAATAACGTGTCTGTTGAAAAAGCGGCCATTACTCCGCTCACTTTTATTGTATCTGTTCCGTTAACAGGCACATTACAACCTGCTGCATCTGTAAGTATCATTTTTGGAACATACACACCTGGTATTGTATACACATGAGAAACAACCGAGTCTGAGGTTGTAGAAGTATTACCGTCATTAAAGTCCCATATAAATGAAAGTCTATCTTGCGTAGCTGCTGTAAATATTGAAGTTAGTGGGGTGCAGCCAATGGTTGGCGTGTAACTAAAAGTTCCTTGAGGTCCTCTCACAGTCATCAGTTTGGTTTTAACATCAGTGCACCCGCCAAAAGTTGTAACAGTTAGTCTTGCTGTAAAATTCCCTACCTGACTATAAATATGGGGTGGGCTTAAAACGCTCGAAGTTCCACCTCCATCACCAAAATCCCATGTGTATGACTGCACATTTTGTGATGTATTGGCGAATTGCATTATTAATGGTGGACATGTGGTAAATGAATCTGACACAGAAAAATTTGCCACAGGAGAATTAATTTCAATGTACTGAGGTATTGATTTTGTAGATGTACAACCATACATGTCTGTAACGGTAAGTGTAACAGAATAGGTTCCGTTAGTGTTGTAAATATGAACAGGATTCATCTCTGTACTTGTAGATCCATCTCCAAAATTCCATGCATAGGTGAGCGAAGGCCCTGTTGACAAATTTTGAAAACTAATTGGCTTACCAGGGCACGATAGGGTATCAAAACTTAAATAATTTGCAACAGGGGTTGAAATAGTTAATGCGTTATTACGTCCTACACTATCAACACATCCATAATTATCTTTTACAACTAGCGATACCGAATAAATACCTGAAGATGCATAAAGGTGCTGAAACGGTGGTGCTGTGAGAGAATCTCTTAATCCATCACCATAATTCCAGTACCAATTGGTAATAGGGTGTGCTCCATCTGTTGTTGACTGGTCGTTAAAAACAATTGCAGTATTTAAACAACTACCCGGCATGGATGGTGAAAAGGCAGCTGTGGGTCCATTTACCTTTATGTAATTATTTTTTACCAATGTGTCTTTGCAACCATTTACGTCGGTGATAATAAGCTGCACTGTATATAATCCTGCAAGTGCATAGCTGTGTGCCACATTATTGCCTGCCCCTGTTGTACCATCGCCAAAATCCCAATCATAACCAACAATTGTCGGATTTACCTGGTTTGATGTTGCTGTAAATATTGTAGACGTGTTTTTACACAATTCAGTTGACGAAGCTGTGAATAAAGCTTGCTCATCTGCAATAGTGAGTTGGGACGTTTTAGTATAATCGCAGCCGGTACTTATATTAAATACTGTTAAGGTTACGGTATATGTACCAACGGATGAATAAGCATGTACGGGATTTTGGAGTGTTGATGTACCGCCATCGCCAAAATTCCAGCTCCAAGTATCTGCGCCAATAGACTGATCAGTAAATGATCTCGTAAATTTATTAATACAATCTCCAACCAAAGAAAATATGGCTATTGGCGGCTTAACATGTATATAATTTGTAAAAATAAGCGTGTCAGAACATCCGTTGTTGCCTACAATAAGTGTAATATTAAACAACCCGGTATCTTCATAATTATGAAGGGGATTCTGCAGCGTAGATTGGGATCCATCTCCAAAATCCCAGTTCCAATTAGTAATTGTGCCAGTACTTAAATCTGTAAACTGCACAGGTACATTTGCGCAAACATCTCTTGGTGTAGCAGAAAAATTTGGAATGGGCTTTAGCGCTGCTTTTACACCCTCTATTACCCTAACTGTATCTTTACAACCACCGGCAGTTGTTACTACCAATTGAATATCGTAATTGCCGGGGGTAAATGTATGAGTAGGATTTTGCAAAGTAGATGTAATGCCGTTCCCAAAATTCCATTGATAACCTATAATAGGATCAACGCTTGAAACGGTTGAAACAAAGGATACCGTTAACGGTGCACAACCCTGCTGAGGTAAATTATTGATAGTTGCAAAGGGTGGTTGAATTTTTATATAATCTGTTTTTACAATAGTATCTGTACAACCGTTCGCATTTGTAGTAATAAGTGTAACCGTATAATTTCCTGTAGCAGTATATACATGAGACGGGTTAGCAGCTGTTGAACTACCACCATCGCCAAACAACCATTCACTACTGACGATATTGGCAGAAGTATTTGTAAAATTTACCGTGAGCGGTGCGCTGCATGAAGTTAACGGAGTACCATTAAATGTAGAAACGGGATTTGCAAAAACAGTAATAGATTTAGTTTTTGTAGCCTGGCACCCGCCAAAATTGCTAACTAACGTAATATTATATGTACCTGCATTAGCATATAATTTTACGGGATTCATCGCTGTAGAAGTAGTACCGTCTCCAAATGACCATGAAGCGCTCAACGGTGTTGGTGCTGAAGTATTGGTTATTGCAAGTGGCCTACTAACACACACCATTGAAGGAATAGTGAAATCTGCATTAACGGTACCGATAGTAACTGCTCCATTACTTGTAGCTGTATCTGTACAGCCTGTTGAATTAGTAGCAATTAACTGAACTGTGTAGCTTCCCGGTGCTGTGTATGTATGTTGAGGTGCAGCAAGGTTTGAAGACCCCCCATCTCCAAAAAGCCATTGATACGAGATTGTACCCGTACCTGTAGATTGGTTTTGAAAATTTATTGTTTGAGGCGCCGAACAACTTGACGGCATATCGTTTGTAAAAACAGCATTTACACCGTTACTTATTGATATGTAGTTAGATCTAGTAAATGTTTTTGTACAGCCATTGGAATTTGTAACAACAAGTGTGATGTTGTAATTTCCGGATGATGTGTATGTGTGAGAAGGATTTTGAAGCGTAGATGTATTTCCATCTCCAAAATCCCATAACCAAGTGGTAATTGAACCTGTACCAGGAGTACTTAAATCAGTAAAATTTACAGGCAAAGGGAAACAACCTGTAAGTGGTGCTGCTGAAAAATTAGTTGTGGGCTTTGCATAAACAACTATGTATTGCAGTTTTGTGATAGAATCTGAATTACCTGCAGCATTGCGAATAACCAACTTAACTGTGTAATTACCCGGGTTTAAATAAACTGTAGAAGGATTTTGAAGAAATGAAACAGTGCTGTTACCAAGGTCCCACTTCCAATAATTGGGGTTGCCTGTAGATTGATCTGTAAAGCTAACATTGAATGGAGCACAACCCGAAAGCGGTGTACCACTAAACTGTGGAACAAGTTGTGCTCTTAATAAAAAAGTCATTAAGACAAAGAAGGTTAATAAACCTGCTTGTTTAATGAGCAATTTTGTGCTCATGTGTTTTACTTTTTTGGATGTTTGGAATACCGCTTCTCAGCAATACACATCTATAACTAAATAGTCAAGTAAAAATTGTATAAACAGATAAAAAGTGCACAACTTTTTTGAGATTTTTCAGCGAAAAATGAATATAGGGTCACATTCAGTAATATCCACTAAAATTAGGGGTATAACTACGCATGTGCTGTAGAACAAATCTGTAGAAGTTTGTAGAACATATAAACCATTGGTATCTTGATCTACTACAGATAAAATTTGAATTGTATTTAAGTAATTAAATACTTCTCAGTTACATAATCCAAAAAGTATTTGCTGTTTAAAAACTCACTGGTAGCTTTTTTGCAAAGCTGCTCAGAACTGAAATATCTACCATGTTGATATATATTTTTCTGGAGCCATTTTTTTACTAACAAATTATTTCCGCCTGCAATATCCTTCTCTAACAATGGATGCTCTCTTTTGATTGCCGCATACAATTGTGCAGCATATAAACTACCAATGCTATACGTAGCAAAATAACCAAAACTACCGTGGCTCCAATGCACATCTTGAAGACATCCATTAACATCATCAGGCACTGAAATACCTAAATATTTCTTGTACTGCTCCTTCCAATATGAAGGAATATCTTTTGCGTTTATGGTGCCTTGAATCAATGATTTTTCAATTTCGTACCTAATCATAACATGAAAATGGTAAGTAACTTCATCTGCCTCCGTTCTAATAAGTGAAGGTTGCACTTTGTTTATAGCGTTATAGAATTCTCCAACAGTTTTATTTTTAAACTGAAACGGAAATTTTTGTTGTAAAAATTCGAAATTATGTTTCCAAAAAGGTAGGCTCCTACCTATACAATTCTCCCATAACCGGCTCTGGCTCTCATGTATGCTAAGGCTACAATATTCGCCCAAAGGCAAGCCATATTCATCATCCGGCAAACCCTGTTCATACAATGCATGCCCACCTTCGTGTATGCAACTCCACAACATATTGCCAAAATCATTTTCATCTACCCTTGTAGTAACCCTTACATCTTTACTGCTAAAGTTTGTTGTAAAAGGATGTTCGCTAACATCTTGCCGGCCGGCATCAAAATTAAAATTCATTCTTTTTAATATTTCAATACCTGTATCCCATTGCGCTGTTTTATCAAAATGCTGATGAAGAAACGAATTATCTAAAGTGGATTTCGCTAAAATTTTCTCTAATAATGTTGATAACTGCGGCGCCAAGTCAGAAAATAATTTGTCTGTAATTTTTGTGGTAAGCCCTTTATCGTAATCATTCATAAGAGCGTTATACGGATGCCCTTCGTAGCCTAAATATTCAGCCTCTTGTTTTTTAAAGTCGATAATTTCCTGCAAAGGTTTTTCGAAAGTGGAGAAATTATTTTCTTTACGTGCCTGTATCCATGCATGAAAACTTTTATTAACAGCTTCACTCATTTTTCTCACAAACAAAGAAGGCAATTTTTTATTTCTATTATAATCGTCCAAACTTAATTGTACATTTCTTTTCTCTGTAGATAAAAGACTTGCATCGCCGGCTAACTCGTTCAATAAATGACCAAACTTTTCGTCGGTAAATTGCTCATGCGCCAATTCAGTTAAAGTGGCAATTTGTCTACCCCTGGCATCATTACCATCTTTTGGCAGATAAGTTTCTTGATCCCATTGTAGCACTGCAGAGGCATACTTTATATCAGCAATTTTTTGGAGATTAGTTTTGTACGTGGAGTAACTCATTATTTTATATTTGAAGTTATTTGTAAATAAAAAGGAAAGGCTGTGTTATTAAAATTTCAACCTACTTTTATTATCGATAAAAATAAACTAATGCACGTTAAAGAAATAATTAATTATCTCGAAACCTATGCCCCTCCATCTTTACAGGAAGATTACGATAATGCCGGCTTGCTGACAGGCAACGTAAGTATGGTATGCACAGGTACGCTGATAAGCCTGGATTGTACGGAGGAAATTGTACAAGAAGCAATAGATAAAAATTGTAATTTAATCGTTGCGCATCATCCAATTGTATTTAAAGGATTAAAAAAAATTAATGGGAAAAATTATGTGGAGCGTACCATTATAAAAGCCATAAAAAATGATATCGCTATCTATGCTATACATACAAACTTGGATAATGTATTAAATGGCGTAAATGGAAGAATTGCAGAAATGCTCGCACTTCAAAATGTACAAATATTATCACCAAAAAGGGATTTACTTAAAAAGCTTGTTGTTTATTCGCCTCAGGTTAATGCGCAAAAATTAACCGAAGCTCTTTTTGCGGCAGGCGCAGGTAATATTGGAAATTACAGTGAATGTAGTTTTACAATGCAGGGGATTGGCACTTTTAAACCTGGCGAAAATTCTGACCCACATACAGGCAAAATCGGCACAAGAGAAACACTTAGCGAGTTAAAAATTGAAGTTATTTATCCTGCGTGGCAGGAGCAGGGTATTTTAAGGGCAATGAAGGAGAATCATGTGTATGAGGAAGTAGCGCATGATATTTACAACTTAACCAACAGTTATCAAGATATAGGTAGTGGTATTATTGGAGAACTTGCAGTTTCATTAAACGAGAGGGATTTACTTACTCAGTTAGCCCATATTTTTAAATTAAAAGCAATTAAACATACTGCACTGCTTGAAAAGAAATGTAAAAAAATTGCAATCTGTGGCGGTGCTGGTAGTTTTTTAATACCTGCAGCAAAATCAGCCGGTGCAGATATTTACATTACATCTGACGTTAAATACCATGAATTTTTTGATGCCGATAACCAAATTGTGATAGCCGACATAGGGCATTTTGAAAGCGAACAGTTTACCATAGACTTACTGTTTGATATTTTGAGCAATAAATTCCCTAACTTTGCAGTCCAAAAAACAGGCTTAAATACCAATCCTGTTAAGTATTTTGTTCCATAAAAACATTAAATAAGAAACACACCATGGCAGCAGTTAAAGAATTTTAAGTAGAAGAAAAATTGACTTCTCTAGTACGCTTACAAAAAATTGACAGCAAACTTGATGAAATTCATATACTTAAAGGCGAGTTGCCTATGGAAGTAAAAGATTTGGAAGATGAGATTGAAGGCCTACATGCCCGTCAAACGAGGGTTGAAGAAGAAATAAATGGTATTACAGAATTTATTGATTTACGTAAAGCAGGTATTGCTGAAGCAAAAGCGATGATAGCTAAATACGAAAAGCAAAGTGAGAACGTAAAAAACAGTCGTGAGTTTGAGGCTATCAATAAAGAGATTGAAATGCAGCAACTGGAAGAAAAACTTTGTGAAAAGCATATTAAAGATGCCAATGAAGAAATAGGAGAAAAAGCAAGGCAACTTGAGATTGCTAAAAGAGCAGTTGCAACTAAAGAGGCTAATTTAAGCGGTAAGAAAAGTGAGTTGGAAAAAATTATTAGTGAGACAGAAAAGGAAGAAAAACATTTTAACAAAGATATAGAAACTGCAAGAGCGCATGTTGAAGAAAGGCTTTTGATAGGATATGATCGTATAAGAAAAAATTATAGAAACGGTCTTGCAGTGGTTGCAGTTGAAAGAGATAGTTGCGGTGGCTGTTTTCATGCAATACCTCCACAAAAACAAAGCGAAATTAAACTGCGCAAAAAAATTATGGTTTGCGAAAACTGTGGTAGAATATTAGTAGATGCAGAATTAAGCGATAGTATTGAAGTAAAATAATATTATAAAATATAAAACGAGAGGCGGATTCACAAAGCGAGGCCGCCTTTTTCTGTTATGGGCATTGATGAAAAAAGCCCAATATTTGGTATTTTAAAAGTTGAAATTTTAAGTGACAAGCTATTTCTTAATCAACAAGAAAATTTATAAAAAAATCAATCGTCGTTTTTTGATTTCTTGTATTTGATCTTAATCTTTTTAGACTCATAAATTTTAAAAGACTTTTGTACAAGCTTTAAAAACTCGGTTTGCAAAAAATTATTATTGTCTACTGCTGCATTTGCTACACTTACAACATCGCTCCAGGTTTTATTATTTAGGTAAGGTGAATTTTTCAGCTTCATTCCATACATCGCAACCGCTGCTGCAAATGCTTCTCCATTTGTCAACACATCAGCATCTCCAGCAGGAATAAGATAGTTAACCTCCAACATTTCAGTTAAAGGAAATTGGGGTTTATGAAATTTCAGTTTTAGGCTACCCAAAGAAGTTGTTGCGTTAAAATGTTCACTTGGGGTTATCTCAAATAAAGCCATCGTACTGCTTCCGCTTCCCATTTCACCGCCATCAATATCGCTACTACTATCTTGTACAGCATCTCGCTTGTTATCGAAACCAATCAACCTGTATTCACTTACTTGTTTGCTATCAAATTCAACGTTAATAAATGCATTATCAGCAACTGCATACAGGGTTTCAGTAAGTTCGTGTACGAGCACCTTTTCTGCCTCGTGCAAATCATCTAAATAGGCATAATTACCGTTCCCTCTTTTTGCTAGGGTCTCCAATTTTGAGTCTTTATAGTTGCCCATTCCTACACCAAGGCAAGTGAGGTATATTCCAGATTCTCTCTTCTTTGAAATTAGTTCATCTAATGCCTTTTCAGAAGTTTGGCCAACATTAAAATCCCCGTCAGTTGCTAAAATAACCCTGTTGTTTCCATCAGCAATAAAAGTAGAGGCAGCTAATTTATAAGCTGCAGCAATGGCAGATTCTCCGGGTGTATCGCCGGCGGCAGTTAATAACTCGAGTGCATTGTTTATTTTTTCTTTTTCATTACCGTTAGTAGGCTCCAGCCATGTACCAACTACGCCGCCATAGGTAACAATTGAAATTTTATCTACCGCCCTTAAATTCTTTACAAATAATTGAAACGCTTCTTTCAATAAAGGTAACCTGTTGGGTAAATCCATACTGCCTGATACATCTATTAAAAAAACAAAATTACCTGGTGGAATACTATCTAAGTCGATTTTTCTTGCACTTACTTTTAAAAATAATAATTTGTTCTTTTCATTCCATGGGCAAGCTGACAATGCACTTTTTAATTTAAAAACACCATCAGCGTCAGGCACTTCATAATCGAGGTTAAAATAATTAATCATTTCCTCAATTCTAACAGCATCGGGTGGCACCTTACTATTTGTATTTATAAAACGCCTCACATTACTATAAGATGCTTTGTTTACATTTAAAGAAAACCCTGAAGTTGGAAATTTTGCCGCTTTAACAAACTCATTTTCTACAAGTTTAAAATAGGTTTCATCACTGATAAACGGATTGTATCTAGCTACTTCTTTGGCATCTTTTGTAAATGAAATAAGTTTAGGTTTATATTTCATAACTGTTGCAGGGTTTATTTTTAAAACAACATTAAGCCAGCTATCAGCAACTATTGCAACAGTTTGCTTTAGGTAACCGGATAATTGAATAGTAATCGAATCATTTCGGGATTTTGAGGGAAGACCAAAACTACCATCATAACCAGATGTAAAAAAAGAGGAAGAAGAATGTAGGTAAATTTTTGCGTTGGGTAATGCAACACTTTTCTCATCACGAATGGCACCTCTCAGAAAATACTGTGGTTTTGCTGTGAGTCCAACACATAAAAACAAGCAATATAACACTACTTTTTTCAACATTGAAAACGAAACAAATTCGTAATTGCAATTAGTTTTTGGGGAATATGCTCTTGTAATAAAAAACCAATATTAAAATTGGACTTTCACTACAGCATAAATATAACCAATTAGCGCATAAAACGTTGCTAAACCAAAATTGAAGTAATTATTCTACAAAACTAACTTTCTACCAATTGATATATTTCTTTTAAATTTCGGGCAAATCCATCATAATCCAACCCATAACCCAACAGAAATTTATCAGGAACACTAAAGCCTAAATAATCTATGTTAACCGGATGTGCAAGAGCCTCCGGCTTGTGTAGTAGAGCCGCAATTTTTAAAGATGACGGTTGTTGATTTTCCAATTGTGGTAGAAATTCATGTAACGTTTTTCCGGTATCAACAATATCTTCCAATATAATTACGTGTCTTCCTGTTAACGTAGCGTCAAGCCCAATAGATGTAATAACCTGTCCGGTACTTTTAGTGCCTTTATACGAAGCCAATTTTATAAAACATATCTCCGCATCAATTGTAAGCTCCTTAAAAAGATCAGACGCAAACATGAAAGATCCATTTAAAATAGCTATAAACAACGGACTTTTACCCTCGTAATCTTTATTAATTTCAGAAGCTAATCTTATTACCTGCTCTTTAATTTGTGCTGCAGTTAAGTATGGTGTAAACCTTTTATCTTTTACTTGTATTACAGACATAGAATTATTTTGAAAGGGTTAATGACTCGTTATCTGTAGATCGCAATTTAACTTTTGTACCTTTTTGCACAGTCTCACTTACGTTCATATTGTTTAACGCAGACAGATATTTTAACTGCACAGCATTGTTTTGGGAGATGTCGTATAAAGTTTCTTTTTGCAATGCAATGTAAAAATCTCTGTTACCTTGTTTGGGCTTTTTCTCCAAATAAATTACCTGCTCATCTTTAAGTAACCCATCAGTTGAAAGATCGTTGTACTCCAATAACTTTCCTAAATCAATATTTGCCTTTGATGCTATAACGAGTAAGGACGTACCTTTGGGTGCCATTAGCGCCTTAAGCCCATTTATTTTATTCTTTAATTTTATAGAATTTTCAATTACTGACAAATCAACTACTTCTTCTTTTTTGACTTGATTTGCTTTCTGTGTAATTTTTGTAATAGCAATATTATCTACCTCTTCGGTACTTAAATAATCATATTGCTGGAGATTGTATTTTTCAATATTTGAAATAACAATTTGAGGGTACCGCGGATTGGTAGCATAACCGGCTTTTTTTAATCCAAACGCCCAGCCTTTATAGTCTGACGGATCTAGCTCAAACAAAGATGCATAGCGAGGCGATGTTTTTAAATAATCGCTGTGGTCTTTGTAGCTGTCTTCAGGATTACTGTATTTTCTAAAACATTCGTTGGGTGCATCATCTGTATGTCGTACCCTTTCGCCTGTCCAGGTGCTTTTACATTTTATACCAAAATGGTTGTTAGATCTTTTTACTAAATCGCTGTTGCCACATTCTGTTTCCAAAATGCCCTGTGCTAGCGTTACTGATGCAGGTATGCCCGAGCGTTTCATTTCAGCAATAGCAATATCTCGGTAAGTATTTACATATTCTTCAGGAGAAATTCTTTGTGCAATTAAATTACTGTGTAGTAAAGTAACAGCAACAACAAAAATTAGTTTTTTCATTTTATACTTTTCTAATGATAGAAATTCCATCTCTAATGGAAAGGATTACTTGTTCTGTTCTTGGATCATTGGCAACATGGCTATTAAATTCATGAATAGCTTTTGCATTTTTTCCGGTAACTATTTCAGCTAATACCTGCCCGTGGAACAACACATTATCTGCTATTATAAAACCATTTTTTTTAAGCTGTGGCAAAGTTAATTCGTAATACTCAATATAACTTGTTTTATCAGCATCAATAAAAACAATATCCCATTCATGAGATAACGTTGGAATAATCTTTTTAGCATCACCAACATGTAATTTTATAACATCTTTATATGAGCTTTTATTAAAATTTTCTCTTGCTGTTGCAGCATCTTCTTCTCTCAATTCTATAGTATGCAATCCTCCATTTTGTTGCAATCCTTTAGCTAAGCACAGCGCACTAAACCCTGTAAAAGTGCCTATTTCCAATACTTTTAGCGGCTTCACCATCATGCTAACCATTTGTAAAAACTTTCCCTGTACACTCCCACTTACCATGTGTGCATGTGGGTGATTGGCAATTGTATCGTCTAATATTTGTTGCAAAAGGCCATCATGCGCTGTTGAAAGTTTTTCAACATAATTTTCTGCCCAGGGGTTTGTAATATCCATTAATTAGAAAGTTGCTTTTCAGCCTTTTTAGAAATTATTAACAACCCGACATAGGTTAAGAAGCCGTTGAGCAATAAAAGCTCAGACCCAATCTGCAAGCCCCCAAATAATTCCTTCTGAAATTTATCTACAAAAAAACAAATTAATGGCGCTGCTATACAAACAAATGGCACCAAGTTATCATGCACACTTCTTTTAGTTATTATACCAAATGTAAACAAGCCTAACAGTGGACCATAAGTGTATGCTGCTACTTTTAAAATAACGCCAATCATACTCGGGTCGTTTATTTTATAAAACACCAACACGAATAATAGAAAAACAAAAGCCACCATTAAATGTACTCGTTGCCTGAGTTTCTTCTTTGCTACTTCGTCCATATCTGTTCTGCGCTGCATACCAATAATATCTATACAGATAGATGAAGTAAGTGCCGTAATAGCACCATCGGCACTCGGGAACAATGCAGAAATTAATGCAATAATAAAAATTACGGAAACGATGGGGGGCATGTGGTGCAGTGCAAGTTCAGGAAATAATTTATCGCCTGTTACTGTTACGCCTTGTTGCGCTCCATACAAATGTAACAAGCCACCTAAAAACAAAAACAACAATAATACAGATACAAGAATAATTGATAAGGTGATGATGTTTTTTTGAGAATCGCCAAGGCGTTTTACCGAAATGGTTTTCTGCATCATTTCCTGATCCATGCCCGTCATGGTGATGGTAATAAAAGCACCCGCCAAGATTTGTTTTACAAAAAACAATTTACTTTCAGGCTCTGTAAAAAACACTTTTGAATAACCTTTATCTTTCATAGCATCTAATGCTGAAAACAAATTAAGGTCCATCGTGTTTAAAATATATAATACACAAACTACCAAGCCTGATAGCATAAAAGTTGTTTGCAGCGTATCGGTAAATACAATTGTTTTTACACCTCCTTCGTAAGTGTACACCAAAATCATGATTAGAATAATTAGTGTCGTCACCCAAAATGGTACACCCAATTGTGATAGAATTGCATCCTGTAAAATTTTAACCACAAGATACAGCCGAGCGGTAGCGCCTAAGGTTCTACTTAATATAAAAAAAGATGCGCCGGTTTTGTATGATTTTACGCCCAACCTACCACTTAGGTAATTATAAATAGAAGTGAGATTAAGCCTGTAATACAATGGCAACAGCACATACGCCACAACTATGTAACCAATTAAATACCCAATGGCAATTTGAAAATAAGCGAATGCCTCTTTGCCTACCCCGCCCGGTACACTCACAAACGTAACGCCTGAGAGTGATGTACCTATCATACCAAACGCAACAAGCATCCAATTGCTGTTTTT
Source organism: Ferruginibacter sp. (assembly GCA_031416275.1). Classification (GTDB taxonomy): domain Bacteria; phylum Bacteroidota; class Bacteroidia; order Chitinophagales; family Chitinophagaceae; genus Ferruginibacter. Next base: position 18,565 of record JANOTH010000013.1, read on the forward strand.
ATTGCCTATAAAAAAAGATTCGTTGTTAGAATTTTTACTTGTGTACCAAGCTACGATAAGTAACAAAATAAAATAACCTACAACGAATGACAATAGAAGGTATGGCGACATAAATAGTTTTTATAGAAATCAGTTTACGATTTGAATATTAGAAAATCGAAAGTAAGTTTTTAAACTATAAATTCAAACCCAAACTATTTTTTAAAAGAATATTATCATTTACCTTGATGCAATAATTAATACACCTTAGCAAAAGTTACATAATGAACCAACGCTTTTATTCGCTAGATGTTTTTAGAGGTGCAACCGTAGCACTTATGATTTTGGTTAACAACCCTGGCTCATGGGGTCATATATATCCACCGCTAGAGCATGCGCCTTGGCACGGTTGTACGCCAACAGATCTTGTATTTCCTTTCTTTTTATTTGCAGTAGGCAATGCCATGGCATTTGTAATGCCAAAGCTCGAAGCAGCAGGCGAAAAAACATTTTGGTACAAAATAATTAAACGCACATTACTTATTTTTTTTATCGGGCTATTTTTAAACTGGTTTCCATTTATTAAATACGATGGTGATGGAAATATTGTAGCAAAACCTTTTGAAACACTCAGAATATTTGGAGTACTGCAGCGCATTGCCCTGTGCTATTTTTTTGCATCTGTTATCGTACACTATTTTAAAGTAAGAGGCGCATTTATTGCCGGCGCTGTTTTATTATTTGGCTATTGGTTTTTGTGTGTTATAGCAAACCCTACCGATCCATTCAGCTTGGCCGGCTGGTTTGGTACTGCCATAGATAAAAATATTTTAGGCGAGGCGCATATGTACAAGGGCGAAGGCGTGGCATTTGACCCTGAAGGATTGATGAACACTTTTGCCGCAATTGTGCAGGTAATATTTGGTTACCTCGCAGGTAATTATATTTTACAGAAAGGTAAAACGCAGGAAATGCTGAATGGCTTATTTGTAGCCGGTTGTGTGCTTATTGTAACGGGGCTAGCATGGGAAATGGTGTTTCCGATCAACAAAAAAATATGGACGAGCAGTTACACTATTTACACCACTGGACTTGCATTGCTCACTTTATCTGTAATGATTTATTTGATAGAATTTAAAAATGCAAAAGGCGCATGGAGCCGTTTTTTTGATGTGTTTGGAAAAAATGCTTTGTTCATTTTTGTAATGAGTGGCGTGCTGCCGCGGCTAATGGGATTAATAAGAATAAAGGGAGCCATTAATTCAGCGGGCAAACAGTTATACCTCTCTCCTTTTAGCTGGTTTTACGAGCATGTGTGCAAACCAATTTTACCTGCTGAGCCAAGGTTTGGTTCTTTACTGTATGCATTGTGTTTTATTGCCATGATGTGGTTTTTTGCATGGGTGATGGATAAGAAGAAAATTTATGTAAGGGTGTAGTTGTGAATTTTCAATTGTGAATTATTACTTGTGGCTTTAAGCATTTGATCTACATCTAGCCTCTTCACACACTAGCCCTTCGCTTCGTTATTTTATTAATGATCTACATATTATTTTCATGATTTAAACTGTATTCGGTATGCTTTAGTGTGCCCCAATACAGGCGGTGATATTTTAGCAATAATATGTCACCATCTACAAGCAGGGAAAACCAATGGCAATGTTTTATTGATATATTTTATTTTGTATTTAAGAATTTGAATAATCAACTCCAAAAGGTTTTTGCCTACTCAAAATTCCGAATAATGGTGTTGATTCCTTTCCTATTTTTTAACGTAAATTAAGTATTTTATCTAATTGATTGAGCTCTTTGGCCAGTTCAGCTCTTAATTCTTTAAATACTATGTATGAACCCGCTGTAGGTTTATATTCACCCGATTCAACCACTCTTTGTAATGATGCTAATTTGTTATTTAATTTGATAGGAAAATTTAAAGGATCCTGGGAGCTTTGATTTTTTACCTGATATAAATTTGCTTCTATCATGGATAATTGCTCAACAAATAATTTATCATTTTCGGAAGTATTTGTTTTAGCTATTTTTTCTTTAATACCCCTGATCTTGATCACAGCTTCATTTGCTTTTGACACTTCATTTTTAATTTGCATAGCAAGATTAAATTTCTCTGTGAGGTCTGCATTTGTTACATCCTTTATCCTTGGATCTAATTTAATTTCGAATGGTTGAGTAGCTATTTTTCCGGCAGCCGTTAAACGTACCTGGTACATTTCAGGAACTGCAAGGGGACCATTGTATTTATTTGCTCCCCACAATATCATTCCCGCAAAAGATGTTGCAGGAGGATATCTTAAATCCCATTCAAATTTATTAAATCCTTTTTTTATCGTAGGGGATGGCGGCTTTCTGTCATCTTCATCTTCTTCAACAGTACTGTCTTTTATGGCCTTCTTTGCTTCACCAATAAACGTTTGAATGACCTTATTATATTTATCAAGTATTTCAATTTTTACATCGCTGTTTTCTTTTTCTAAATAATATTGAAAAACTGCTTTCTGCACATTTCTAATAGCATAATATGGCATAAATAAATGAACAGCATCTTTTAATGTTTGAAACTGATAATCTCTAACCGGAGAAACATCATCTAAAATATAAATAGACCGTCCGTGTGTTCCTATCACTATGTCTTTTTCTGTTACTGCCAAATCCGATACCTGCACATCAGGCAGATTTAAACGCAACGATTGCCAGTTTTCTCCATCATTATGAGATACCCATATTCCATGTTCGGTTCCTGCATACAACAACCCTTTTTTTGTGATGTCTTCCCTAATTACATGAACATAATCATCGGCTCTGATTCCGGTAATAATTTTCTTCCAGTGCTTACCAAAATCATTTGTCTTCCATATATAAGGTGTTCTATCACCCATTTGATATCTCTTTGCC
>JANOTH010000014.1:0-5203 GCA_031416275.1 Ferruginibacter sp.
CTTTTATTTATACTTTGTATATTCTCTGCTTATCGTTTAATAAAAACGCAATTGTATAAATTGTAATTATTCCTTCCACCAGATGATATTTTCAAGCGCATGCTTTTTAAACTTTTCATCGCCGGTTGAAAAATCAACGAGCTCAATTTTAAAAGGCACAATTGATTCGTAATTTAACCAGTCTTGAATATCGTAGATAGGAAGGTGTTTATCTTTTTGTGGAATAATACCAATATCTAAATCTGACCATCGATGATTTGTACCTCTGGCACGGCTACCGTACATAAATATTTTGCAGTCAAAGTCTTTTAAATTTTCTAACACATAATCCTTTGCAATTTGTACATAATCATTTTTAAAGGGCTGATAGCTTAAGGGTTTTATAAGTGGTTTCAATTGCAGCGGCATAATCTTTTAATTTAGGCTGTATTTCTAAAAAAATTTCTTCTTTATATATGTGGCTTAAAGCGTTCCTACTTTTTAGAGCATCCAGCAATATCAGATAGGTTTCTTCACTTATGCTTTCCTCTTCAAAATATCTTTTGAAAACTTCCTTAGGGTAAATTATATCTAAACTTCTTCCCTCAGCAAAAAATGATTTAATTGTTTTCCATAGTAACTCGATATTATACTCAAATTTTTGTACTCTGCCATTGAGAATTAGGTCAACAGTTACAGGATTAAAGTCAATTAAACTTTGGGACAAAGCATCCTTATTGGATTGTATTGCCTTCCCCAAATCAGCATACAACAATTCAAACTTACTTTCTTGCATACACAAATCTAACCAATATTCTCATAAATAATAGCCGCTCCCTGCCCTACACCTACACACATCGTAGCGAGTCCATATTTACTTTTTCTCTTTTGCATTTCATGAAGCAATGTGGTGGAAATACGTACACCGCTGCATCCCAGCGGATGTCCAAGTGCAATGGCGCCACCATTTACATTTACTTTTTCCTGCTCTATATTTAACTCCTGCATACACGCAATACTTTGTGATGCAAATGCTTCGTTCAGCTCAAATAAATCTATATCAATAATTCTTAAACCTGCACGCAGCAATGCTTTTTGTGTAGCAGGTACAGGCCCAATGCCCATCACTGCTGGATCAACTCCAGCCACGGCCATACTTACAATTTTTGCAATTGGTTTTAAGTTGTACATTTTTACAGCTGCTTCACTAGCCAATAACATAGCAGCACCTCCATCATTTATACCACTGCTGTTGCCCGCAGTTACCGTTCCATCTTTTACAAATGCCGGTTTTAATGTTGCTAGTTTTTCTACCGGAGAAAGTCTTGGATGTTCATCTCTCTCAAAAAATATTTCTTCTTTGCCCTGCATTGTTTTCACTCCAACAATTTCTTCTTTAAATTTTCCTGCCTTGTTTGCAGCATCGTATTTCGTCTGACTTGCGGCCGCAAATTCATCCTGAGCTTCTCGGGTAACATTCCATTTCTTAGCCACATTTTCTGCCGTTTCCCCCATTGAATATGGATGATACATTTCACTCAACTGCTTATTTACAAATCGCCAGCCCATTGTTGTATCAAATATTTGGGCGCTCCTATCAAATGCGCTGCTACTTTTTGGCATTACAAAAGGCGCACGACTCATACTTTCCACCCCACATGCAATCATCAATTCCGCATCGCCGCAGGCAATGGTCCTTGCGCTATCCATTATGGCCTGCAACCCGCTTGCACAAAGTCGGTTCACTGTGTTTCCCGCTACTGTTACAGGCAACCCAGCCAGCAAAGCGGCCATACGAGCCACATTGCGGTTATCCTCACCCGCTTGGTTTGCAGCTCCTGCAATTACATCTTCAATTGTATTTACATCCACATCTGGATTTCTTTCTACCAGCGCACGTATAACATTTGCCAGCAAATCATCCGGTCGTACACCCGAAAGTGCCCCACCATATTTTCCAATAGGCGTTCTCACCGCATCAATGATATAAACAGTTTCCATAAAAATATTTTAGTTTGTATTGGTTATTTTTGTTGTCCGGGCAAAGATGCAGCTTTGGTCATCATCGTTGTGTCACTCACTTCAGGGTCATACCTTTTTTCATCTTTTATGTAAGCGAATCGAAACAAATATACTTCGCACCTGTATCCGAATAGCCTACAAAGTTAGCCTAAATATTTCCCTTCTTTAGTATGAAAAAACTATCTCGATCTTCTCCATCAATCTTCTGCTTTTCCTCCCCCTCGGGGGGAGATAGAGGGGCTGTACCTTGTATTTTATTTATCTTTGCAAAATGGCTGAAAAGAAAAACATACGTGACTTTGACCTTGTTGGGCTTAAAGAATATTTTGAAACGATTGGTGACAAGCGCTTTAGAGCTATGCAGGCTTATGAGTGGCTGTGGAAAAAAAATGCCCGCAGTTTCGATGAGATGAGCAATTTATCGCTTGATCTTCGTACCAAATTAAAAGAAGAATTTACGCTGCCCGCCATCACAGTAGATGCGACACAACATAGTAATGACGGCACACTTAAATCCCGTTTTAAAACCTGGGATGGGCATTTAATTGAGGGTGTGCTTATCCCCACAGAAAAAAGATTTACGGCATGTGTTTCATCACAAATTGGGTGCAGCCTTACCTGCGCTTTTTGTGCCACAGGAAAAATGGATCGTAAACGTAATTTATCTTTCGATGAAATTTATGACCAGGTTGCTTTGTTAAATGAGCAGTGTCAAAAAACCTATCAGAAAAATTTAAGCAACATCGTCTACATGGGTATGGGTGAGCCATTGCTCAATTATAAAAACGTACTTAAATCTATAGACAAAATTACCTCTGCAGAAAGTATGAACATGAGCCCAAACCGGATCACGGTTTCAACAGCAGGTGTTTCAAAAATGATAAGGCAGTTGGGCGATGATAATGTGCGTTTTAATTTAGCTGTATCGTTGCATGCGCCTACTGACGGGCAACGCACCGAAATAATGCCGATAAATGAAAGTAATAATTTAAAAATATTAATTGAATCACTTCAATATTTTCATCTCAAAACGAAGAATGAAATTACCCTGGAGTATATTTTGTTTAACAATATTAATGACTCTCTCGAAGATGCTGAAAACCTTGTAAAGATTTACCGACAGGTTCCTACACATCTTATAAATGTTATAGAATACAATCCCATTGCAGGCGTAACTTTTATGAAGCCTGATGAGGAAAGAACCAATGCATTTACTGATTACCTTATTAAACATAAAATAAATGTTCGGGTACGTCGCAGCCGTGGTAAAGATATTGATGCGGCTTGCGGGCAATTAGCAAACAAAGGATAAGCCTCACCCTCGATCCCTCCCCAGAGGAGGGGAAGACTCGAAGACTGACTAGTCTTTGAACCTGTTATTATTTCAAAAATATTGATTCTTGCCTTTAACATCTTCTTAATTAAACCTTCTTCACCGTGCTATGTCTATGATGTATAACAATTTAAAAAACGAATTATGAAAAAATTATTAGCACTATCCTTTGCAGCAGCTATACTAACTTTTACTGCATCTGCACAAACTGAAAGAAAGGTAGATAAACAAGCAAAAATGGAGCGCCATAACGGCAAACATGATAAGAATAAGATGTTGAAAGATCTTAACCTTAGTAAAGAGCAAAAAGCGCAGTTGAAATCGCAGCATCAGGAAATGAAAGCAAAGCGTGAAGCATTAAAGGCACAAGATAATATTACAGTGAAAGAAATGCGTGAAAGACAAGCTGCATTGCAAGCAGAACAAAAAGCTAATATGGAAAGCCTGCTGACAGCTGAGCAAAAAACGAAGATAGCTGAAATAAAAAAACAAAAAATGGCTGAAAAAGAAAACAGAAAAATGCAAAAGAGTAAAAAATAAAGATCGTTTTTGGTTAATGATGAAGAAAAAAAGGGTGCATTTGCATCCTTTTTTTGTGGTTATAAACGCCTTAAATAACCATCAAATAAATAAAAATTATATTTGCAATTCATCTACTGTTGCAAAACAGCAAAAATTTTAATATTATGGGACAAGACGCCTTCAAAAAATTTATCAATCCAAAGAAAAACAGTGTAGTAAAAGAAGAAATAAGGCAGGATAAAAAGAAAGCCCGAAAAGAAAAACGAGAATACTTCGAAACAAAGAAAGCAGAAGAATACAAAGCCCGCCAGGCCAAAAAAGGGATAGTAGTGAGAGAAAAAACGGCACTTGCTCCTCACCCATCATCAGATCCATCTAAAAGACCGATTGCAAAAAGTACTGCAAAAACTCCTACACCTACAGATAAAAAGCAATTAACAACAGAAGTTGTAATGCCAATAAATAAATTTTTGGCGCATTGTGGCGTTTGCTCCCGCAGAGATGCCGTAACCATCATCACACAGGGAAGTGTAAAAGTGAATGGCGAAGTGGCTACTGAACCGGGTTATAAAGTGCAGCAAACCGATGAAATTATTTACAACGGCAAGAAATTATTCGTTACCAAAAACCTTGTTTATATTTTATTAAACAAACCCAAAGATTATATAACTACAACCGACGATCCACAAGGAAGAAAAACCGTTTTGGAGTTGATTAAACAGGCAACTGTAGAAAGAGTTTATCCTATTGGCAGGTTGGATAGAAATACATCAGGTGTGCTGTTGCTTACAAACGACGGAGATCTTACACAAAAGTTATCTCACCCAAGTTATGAGATCACAAAAATTTATGAAGTAAAACTTGACAAGCCGCTTACTAAGGCTGATTTTGATAAAGTGCTTGCAGGATTAATACTGGAGGACGGAGCTGTGTACGTAGATAGTTTAGCCTACTCTGACCCGAAAGACAAATCCATCATCGGTATAGAAATACACAGTGGCAGAAACAGAATTGTACGTAGAATTTTTGAAAGCATGGGCTATGATGTAAAAGGATTGGATAGAGTGATGTATGCCGGCTTAACAAAGAAAAATGTAGAGAGAAGCAAATGGCGCTACCTAAGTGAAAAAGAAATAAGGGTGTTGAAATATATGAACGAATCTAAACGTGGTGCCAAGACAGTAAAAGATGCTGCGCCGGAAAAGGCAAGTGTAAAACAAGAACCGGTAAATGATGATAAAAGAAAAGGAAAAGACTATACCAATCAGGAAATAGCAGCAGCGCTTGGTGAAGAAATAGTGGCACCGGAAAAAGTGAAAAGAGAAAGAGAAGTGAAAATTCCGAAGC
>JANOTH010000015.1:0-3126 GCA_031416275.1 Ferruginibacter sp.
TCGTCGTAATTTTCACCAAAATAATACAACAAAGTTTTACGTCTGCAAATGCTGCTTTCTGCGTAAGAAACAGTTTCATTAATGAGTTGTGCACCCACTTCTCTTTCGCTCAAACTTTTATCTCTCATTAAATGCTCCAGCTTACTCACATCTTTGTGAGAGTAGTATAAAACACATTTCCCCTCCATGCCATCTCTGCCACCCCTGCCTGTTTCCTGATAATAATTTTCTATAGATTTTGGGATGTTATAATGAATTACAAAACGAACATCTGGTTTATCAATCCCCATTCCAAATGCGATGGTGGCTACAATTACATTTACCTCATCGTTTAAAAAAAGGTCTTGCCGCTGCGCCCTTAATTTAGCATCTAATCCTGCATGGTATGCAACTGCTGTGATGCCATTTGCATTTAGCATGGCTGCAAGTTCTTCGGTTGTTTTTCTGTTGAGGGTATAAATAATACCGCTCTTATTCTTATAATTATTTATAAACCGAACAATACTTTTATTTGTTTGATCTAAATTTATTTTTGGCTGTACCTCGTAGTAAAGATTAGCTCTGTTAAAAGAAGAGATAAAAATATTCGGTTCTCTTAATCCAAGATTTTTTACGATATCACTTTGTACTTTTGGTGTTGCTGTTGCAGTAAGCGCAATAATAGGAACATTAGGATTTATTTGCTCCGTCATTTCTTTTAGTCTCCTGTACTCAGGTCTAAAATCGTGACCCCATTCAGAAATACAATGCGCTTCATCCACCGCAAAAAAAGATATGTCGAGGGTTTTAAAAAATTCCACATTTTCTTCTTTCGTCATGGTCTCCGGCGCTACGTACAACATTTTTGTACGTCCAGCCAAAAGATCATCTTTAACAATTTTTACCTGTCCCTTGTTAAGTGTACTATTTAAAAAATGAGCAACATGGTCTTTGCTGCTAAAACCACGCATAAGATCTACCTGGTTTTTCATCAATGCAATTAGTGGAGATACTACTATAGCAACTCCCTTGCTTACCATTGCAGGCAATTGATAACAAAGGCTTTTGCCGCCTCCGGTAGGCATAATCACAAATGTATCTTTGCCTGAAAGAAGGCTGTTAATAATTTCTTCTTGTGTTCCTTTAAATTTATTGAAACCAAAATTTTCCTGAAGGTGTTCTTTAAGACCAGGGAAAGCTACTGATGTTGAAAATACACTTTTATTTTGTGTTGTCTTTTTAGTGGCAGGTGTTGTGGTTTTTACTTTGGGCATAATTATAAAATCAAAAAAATCGTTAAGTGCTGCATTTAATACTCTAGCTGCATTTTTTACGGGCAGCGAAGGTACTTAATAGCAACCTACAATAAAAGTAAACAAAGGGTTAATAGCAACCTTGTTAGTGTTTAGCATATTAAGGTAACTAAATAATTTTACAACCTATTTAATTTATGTAATTATTTTACAATGTATTTTTCGCTGCTTGCACTATGGGCTATTTAAAATAAATTGCACCCAGTGACGAAAAACCCTTCAGATTTAATTTTAGCAAGTGCTATACGAACGCTTACAATGCAGGCTGAATCTATCAGCGAGCTTGCTGTATTTGCTAATGATAGCCTTGTAAAAGCTGTTGAGATAATTGCAGGTTGCAAAGGACGATTAGTAATAAGCGGCATTGGTAAAAGCGCAATTGTGGCCCAAAAAATTGTGGCAACAATGAATAGCACCGGCACCCCTGCTTTGTTTATGCATGCAGCAGATGCAATACATGGCGACCTCGGAATGATACAGCAGCAGGATGTTGTACTTATAATAAGCAAAAGCGGAAACAGTGCCGAGATAAAAGTACTTGTACCATTAGTGAAAAGTTTTGGAAATATATTACTTGCTATGGTAGGCAATACGCAATCATATTTGGCGGCACATGCAGATATTGTAATTAATACCACAGTATCGCAAGAGGCTTGCCCAAATAACCTTGCACCAACTACTAGTACAACGGCACAAATGGTAATGGGCGATGTTTTAGCTATTTGTCTTATTGAAATGAAAGACTTTAAAACAGCCGATTTTGCTCGGTTTCATCCGGGTGGTGCATTAGGAAAACGAATGTATTTAACATGTGGTGATTTAATAAAGCTGCATCAAAAGCCATTTGTAAATGAAGATGAAAGTATTAAAAAAGTGATTGTTGAAATATCTAAGAAAAGGCTGGGAGCTACGGTGGTTTTAAATGAAAGCAATGCTGTAACAGGTTTTATAACTGATGGTGATGTTCGTAGGATGTTTGAAAAATTTGAAGATTTTGGAGCAATAACTGCGAAAGATGTTATGTCAGTTCACCCAAAACAAATCCAAGTACATATACTTGCAATTGAGGCTTTGGATTTAATGAAAAATCATAACATTAGCCAACTTGTAGTAATGAATGGAAATGAATATGCGGGAATTTTACACATTCACGATTTAATAAAAGAAGGAATTACGTAAAAATAAATTTCCTATTCAATGTAGGACCAGGTTTTGCTCTCGCTGTATAAGCGAAATTAGTACTCCTTTTTAAAAAGTAGTTTTATAAGATGAATAAACACAATTATGTAGCCATTATGGCCGGTGGTATTGGAAGTAGGTTTTGGCCAATGAGCAGAACAGATATGCCGAAGCAGTTTTTAGATATTTTAAATATTGGGCGAACTTTAATACAATCAACATACGATCGGTTTATACAGTTTATTCCCGCTGAAAATATTTTTATTGTAACCTCATTACAGTATCGAGAAATAGTAAAAGAACAGTTGCCTGATGTAATTGAAGCAAATATTCTTTGCGAGCCATCCCGCAAAAACACTGCGCCCTGTATTGCATATATTTCTTATAAGTTGTATGAGCTAGATCCTATTGCTAATTTAATATGTGCACCGGCCGATCATTTAATTACCGAAACGCAATCGTTTATTGATATCTGCGAGCATGCCTTACATTTTACATCACACATTAAAGCATTAATAACACTTGGCATAAAACCGACAAACCCAAATACAGGGTACGGTTATATTCAGTACGAATCTTTAGCTGCCGGAGAAAATATTTATAAAGTAAAATTATTTACTGAAAAGCCTGATAAAGAACTTGCAAAAACATTTTT
>JANOTH010000016.1:0-6536 GCA_031416275.1 Ferruginibacter sp.
AAATTATTTAGCAGGCTAAAAAGTGAAGAAGAAAAATTTTGGACCGCTGAACGATTAAAAAAAGCTTCTGCTAAAAACCTTTCTCCTAAGCAAGTTTATATAATGGCAAGTATTGTAGAAGAAGAAACCAATAAACCCGAAGACAAACTTTTAATTGCAAGTGTTTATAGAAATCGCATTGCTACCGGACAAAGATTAGAAGCCGACCCCACAGTTAAATTTGCCATGAAAAATTTTGGGTTGAAGAGAATATTGAGAGGACATTTACAATTTGAATCTCCTTACAACACTTACATAAACACCGGTTTGCCACCCGGGCCTATCTGTACACCATCAACAAAAACTATTGATGCTGTTTTAGATTCGCCAGAAACGAATTATATATTTTTTGTGGCTAAACCAGATTTTAACGGCTATTCAAACTTTGCATCTACATATACACAACATTTAATTTTTGCAAAAGCCTATCAAAAAGCATTGGATAGTTTAATTATTAGAAAACAAAATAGCAACAGTAAATAAAAATATTCTTGAGAAGCCTTTAATAAATAGAGGATAAAATTTTTTATGCAATACCAACAGATACTTTTTTGACTAAAATACAACGAACAATATTAAACATATCACCACTACCCTTTTTATTAAAAAAAAGTAAAAACTGGTATTTGCCGGGTCTTGAAGGATTATCGTTATATAGTGTTTTGCAGTTTTTTAGAAGGCAAATAAAACAACAAGGGTTGGCCGAAAGAGCTTCTGCCATTGCTTATAATTTTATAATGGCATTACCGCCATCTTTACTTTTTTTGTTTACCCTTGTACCAAATCTTCCATTTATTTCTAAACGAAGCATAAAGTACCAGCTGCACAATTTAATAGTAGATATTATTCCGTCAAAAGTTTATAATAAACAGGTTATTGCTTTTACCGATACTTTTATTGATGGCAATAAATTAGGATTGCTTTCTTTTGGTTTGCTGCTTACGTTATTTTTCTCCTCTAATGGTATGATGGGTATAATGCGGTCATTTAATAAAAACTATGAGGGCTTCGCAAAAAGAAAAGGGTTACAAAAAAGGGGCATTGCTTTGCGTTTAACAATAGTAATATTCGGGTTATTATTTGGGTATTTTATTCTGCTGATAATGCAGGGAGCATTGCTTAAACTGGTTGTACAAAATGACACTTTAAGAACAATTATTACTTACTCCCGGTGGATATTAATTGTGATGTTGGTATACTTAACCATCGGATTTATTTTTAGGTACGCTCCTGCTGTTGAAAAAAGATGGAAATTCTCTTCTGCAGGAACTTTGCTTGCTACAACATTAAGTTTGATAGCCACATTAGCCTTTTCATTGTTTGTAACAAATTTTGCAAAATACAATGCGCTGTATGGCTCCATTGGTACTATCATGATGTTGATGGCGCTTATATATTTAAACTCTCTTGCACTCTTAATAGGTTTTGAATTAAACGTAAGTATCCACACCTTAAAAGCAAGAGAAGAATTTATGAAAAAGGATGCACAAACAAAACCAGAAAATTTACCATCAAAATAAAATACTCTTATGAATTATTTAATCACCGGAGCAGGAAGTGGCATTGGACGAGCAATAGCAACTGAGCTTGCCAAAAATGGGCATACTTGTTTCCTACTCGGTAGAAATGAAACCAACCTAAATGAAACTTTAGCACTTTTATCGAAAAATGACCATCAGATTTTTTTGGCAGATCTTAAAAATGGATCCTCTATAGAAAATTTATTGAAGACAAATGAAGGTTTAGTTTTAGATGGAATTATTGCTAATGCAGGAATTGGTGGTGAAAATAATTTTGGAAAAAATGACCGTTGGAACGAGATCATCGAAACTAATTTAACAGGAACTTATTTAACGGTTCAGCATTTTTTACCTGCATTAAAACGCAGTAAAAATAAATACAAACAAATTGTAATTACCTCATCTGTTTTGGCAAGATTAGGTGTTGCAAACTATTCGGCATACTGTGCATCTAAAGCGGGTTTGCTAGGGCTCATGCGAAGCTGGGCAGTTGAGTATGCGCCTGAAAATATTTTAGTAAATGCCATTTGCCCAGGCTGGGTAAATACAGATATGGCGCAAAGTGGTTTGCAGGGCATTGCAGATGGCATTGGCATTACAAAAAATGAATTCTTTGATATTGCAATGCAAAGTGTTCCACTTAAAAAAATGAGCGAGCCCCAAGAAGTTGCCACACTCGTAAATTATCTAATAAACCAAACATCTATCACCGGGCAAACAATAGATATAAACGCAGGTTCGGTAATGAATAGTTGATTACAGATATTACAACTCAAATAATTCGATTACACGACACAAGATTATCCTTTATAATTTTTACCTTTGCGGCAATTATTTAAAACAGAATCAAAATCATTTTTATGGCATATGATGTAATTGTATTAGGAAGTGGTCCCGGTGGTTATCCTGCAGCTATTCGTGCAAGCCAGCTTGGCAAAAAAGTAGCCATTGTAGAGCGTGAAAGCTTAGGTGGAATTTGTTTAAACTGGGGCTGCATCCCTACAAAAGCTTTGCTTAAAAGTGCACAGGTATTTGAGTATGCAAAACATGCAGCGGACTATGGCATTAAAATAGAAAACCCAATGGCGGAATTCGATGCCGTTATTAAACGTAGTCGTGGTGTTGCAGATAAGATGAGTAAGGGTATTGCATTTCTTATGAAGAAAAATAAGATTCATGTAATAATGGGGACAGGTAAATTAATTGCTGCCAATAAACTCGAGGTAACAGCTGCCGATGGAACTAAACAAACGCACGAAGCAGCTAACATCATTATTGCAACCGGTGCAAGAGCAAGAGAACTACCTGCGCTACCAATTGATGGTGAAAAAATTGTTGAGTATAGAAAAGCAATGGTTTTGCCAACGCAGCCGAAAAGTATCATTGTTTGTGGTAGTGGCGCAATAGGTTGTGAGTTTGCATACTTCTACAATAGCATGAATACAAAGGTTACCATTGTTGAGTTTATGCCAAGAATTGTGCCTGTAGAAGATGAAGATATCAGCAAAGAATTGGAAAAACAATTTAAAAAGCAAGGTATCACCATCATGACCAACAGCGAAGTATTAAAAGTTGATACAAGCGGTGACGGTGTGAAGGCGACTGTAAAAACTGCAACTGGAGATGTAGTATTAGAAGCTGATATATTATTAAGTGCAGTTGGTATTATTGCCAATATTGAAAACATTGGTTTAGAAGAATTGGGTGTAAAAACAGAGAAAGGAAAAATCGCAGTTGATGCTTACGGACAAACAAGTGTAAAAGGTTTATATGCAATTGGCGATTGCACACCGGGTCAATCTTTGGCGCACGTTGCGGGTAAAGAAGGCATTAACGCAGCAGAACATATTTGCGGGCATAAAGTAACACCAATTGATTATAATAATATTCCGGGTTGTACTTATTGTACACCGGAAGTTTCATCTGTAGGTTATACTGAGAAAGCTGCAAAAGATGCAGGTTATGAAATTAAAGTTGGTAAATTCCCTTTTGTAGCTAGTGGTAAAGCAACAGCTGGCGGCGCAACAGAAGGCTTTATTAAAGTTATTTTTGATGCTAAATATGGCGAATTTTTAGGCTGCCATATGATTGGTGCCGGCGTTACGGAATTGATTGCAGAAGCAGTTGTAGCAAGAAAGTTAGAAACTACAGCACATGAATTATTAAATGCAATACATCCTCATCCTACTATGAGTGAAGGCTTGAAGGAAGCTGTAGCTGTGGCTTATGGCGAAGCAACGGATGTATAGTCGACATGTAAGATAGTAGATTTAGACACAAGATTTGAGACAAAAGACAAAGAAAGAGCCTTCCATTGTGGGAGGCTCTTTCTTTGTTGTAGTAATAAATTTTTTGAGATCTATTTAGCAAATACTTTCTTTAAAATATCTGTTACTTGCGCAGCAGGGTCTTTACGAATTTTAGTTTCTTGCAAAGCAATGTTGTAAAACATTCCTTCCAACGCTTTTGATGTTACATAATTAGACAAATCTGTTTCTACTTTTTGTTGAGAAAACATATTGTATTTACTAAACACATCTTTCCAGTATTTATCGGCATTTACTTGTTTCAAAGAATTTTCAATAACAGGTTTCATTCTTTCCATTAAAGTAGATGTTGTAGTTCTTTTAAGAAAATCTGTAGCAGCATGGTCACCACCACGAAGAATATTTAACCCATCAGTAACGGTCATCTGCTTAATAGAGCTTAGAAAAATTTCGCCTACTTGCCCTGCTGCATTTTCGGCTGCAGTATTCATTGATAAGATTGCTTTATCTACCAAAGCCGCTGCTCCCATAGTTCTCAGCGTTTTTTCAGCTTTTAAAGCTTCCGCCGGCATAACAATTTTAATAGCTTCATTTTTTAAATAACCACCTGCAGCACCAAGGCTTTTAGTTGTAGTATCTGTAGCCACACGGAGAGCTTCTTTTAAGCCACTAACAATATCTGTATTGCTTAGTCCTGTTGGTGAACTACCCGCTTTGCCTGTGTTTAAAATACCTTTATCGCCTGCGGCTTTTTTTATTTTATCGAACATGCCCTGCGCCTGCAGTGAATGGTTTGTGAAGACGATAGATAATAAAAGCAAAATTGTTTTCATACAGAATATTTAGAATACAAAGTAAGCGACAATCTTGCTAAAGAGGGGTTAAAAAAGTGGTTTGCGACAGATATAAATGAAGGCTTTACAGAACATGTGAAGTTGGTAACATTGCAGCATTCAGTAAAACAACGTTTCTATTTATTAACGAACAGCCCTATCCAAAAATTTAAATAATGACATTTATGCTTCTGTAAAAGTTTAAAAAAGATTTAATGTTGAATGGCTGCGGTGGAATGAGCGGTGTACAAATATGTTTGCATGCGCCAAAGGCGAATATGCAAACATATTTGTACGGAACAGCGAACGAGACCGAACAAATGTCGCCTATAGTTACATAGATAACAGCCCCAAATAAAACTTAAAAAATTAGTTATTATTTTTGAAGTGTATCTAATTAATTTACTTAATAAAAGTGTATGAAAATAGCGGTATTGGGCGCAGGCATGGTTGGGCGTACGATTGCAACAGATTTGGCTAAAAATTTTAATGTTACATCGTTTGACAGAGATAAGAAAAATTTAGACATTTTAAGAAACAAAACCCATGTTTCATGTGTTGAAGCCGACCTAAACAAGTACGAAAATTTTGAAGAACTTTTGCAGGGGTTTGACCTAATAGTGAGTGCCGTACCGGGCTTTATGGGTTACAAAACTTTAGAGGCAATTATAAACTGTGGCAAAAACGTTGCAGATATTTCCTTTTTTCCCGAAGATGCTTTGTCTTTAAATGAACTTGCAAAAGAAAAAAATGTAACTGCTATTGTTGATTGTGGCGTTGCACCTGGTATGAGTAATTTAATTTTAGGATACCATAACGCATTAATGAAAATTGATAGTTTTGAATGTATGGTTGGAGGTCTTCCTAAAAAAAGAGTAAAACCTTTTGAATATAAAGCACCATTTTCCCCAATAGATGTTATTGAAGAATATACTAGACCTGCACGCTACGTGGAAAATGGGTTTGTGGTTACAAAACCAGCATTAAGCGATGCTGAGCTAATAAGTTTTAAACATGTAGGCACCCTCGAATCTTTTAATACAGATGGGCTGCGCAGTATTTTATTTACAATGAAGTATATACCTGATATGAAGGAAAAAACCCTTAGGTACCCGAGCCACATTTCGTTGATACAAGCATTAATGCAGGCGGGCTTTTTTAACGAAGATGAAATAATGGTGCAAGGAAAAAATGTGCGACCTATTGATGTTACTTCTGCAATTTTATTTGACCAATGGAAGCCCGAAGTTGGTGATGAAGACTTTACCATTATGAATATTGTGATTAAAGGCACAGAGAATGGTAATGCAAAAACGGTTGAATATTTATTGTACGATGAATATGATGCAGCTACACAAACGCCTTCTATGAGCCGTACAACGGGTTACGCTTGCAATGCATTTGCTAATTTGATCATCAATAAAAAGTTTGAACAGAAAGGTGTATTTCCGCCTGAGCTGGTAGGAAGTGATGAAGCATGTTTTAGTTATGTAATGAACTATTTAAAAGAACGTGGGGTTGAGTATAAAAAAGGCTAACCAGATTTTGTTTTTATAATTATGATTGTAAATAATGTAAAGATGAGATTGATAAGAGAAAAATAATTATTCAATTTTAGATTTTAATTATAAGTAGAAAAACCAACATACAAATGCTGTTGCCTATTTTTGCGCAGCCAACAACAACAATATGAAAAAATTAATTACGCTGCTTTCACTTGCCATCATTTTTATTGCATGCAATAACGAAAAAGAAACGGAAGACCCAAGTATAGCACCAATTAAAACTAACAACGTAAAGACGATTGCCTACAATATTATTGCTCAATATCCACACGATACAGGAAGTTATACCCAAGGATTAGAGATTTATAATGG
>JANOTH010000017.1:0-5791 GCA_031416275.1 Ferruginibacter sp.
TCTTATCCAAACTTTTTTTAGCCTGCAATCTCAGTTCTTCTTCCATTAAAATTTCGGGTTGCTCATACTTCATGCACAGATAAACTTTTTCCAAAGTGTTGCGTTTCATGTGCGGACAATCATTACAGGCACAGGCATTATCCGGCGGCGCAGGAATAAAAGTTTTTCCAGGCGCCTGTTTCACCATTTGGTGTAAAATGCCGGCTTCTGTTGCCACAATAAATTCTGTGTGCTCTGTATTTTTTGTGTAAGCCAGCAACTGTGTTGTTGATCCAATAAAATCTGAAATGCGCAACACCGGTTCTTCACATTCGGGGTGCGAAATTAATTTTGCATTCGGATGCCGCACTTTTAACCTGGTTATTTTTTCAAGACTGAAAATTTCATGCACCATGCAGGCTCCATTCCACAAAACCATATTTCTGCCGGTTACTTTATTCACCCATGCTCCTAAATTTTTATCGGGTGCAAAAATTATTTTTTGGTCAGCAGGTAAACTTTCAACAATTGCTTGTGCATTACTGCTCGTACAAATAATATCGCTCAATGCCTTCATGCCTGCACTGCAGTTTATGTAGGTAATAACGATATGGTCAGGATGTTTATCCTTAAATGCTTTAAACATTGCTGGTGGTGCACTATCGCTCAAAGAACAACCTGCATTTAAATCAGGCAACAAAACCTTTTTGTGGGGGTTTAAAATCTTTGCAGTTTCTGCCATAAAATGGACACCGGCAAAAACGATAATCTCTGCATCGGTGCTTTGCGCTTTTTGTGCGAGCCCCAAACTATCGCCAATAAAATCTGCAACATCCTGTATATCGGGCTCCTGGTAATAATGCGCCAGCACTATAGCATTTTTTTCTTTTTTC
This sequence comes from Ferruginibacter sp., assembly GCA_031416275.1. GTDB lineage: Bacteria > Bacteroidota > Bacteroidia > Chitinophagales > Chitinophagaceae > Ferruginibacter. The sequence continues at coordinate 873 of JANOTH010000017.1, forward strand.
AGTTTTTCAATTTCTGCAAAAAGATCGAGGGATGGATCTACTTCAAAATCGAGAAAACCTTTTTTCGAAATTATTTTTTCAAAATCAAATTGTGTGTTAATATCTACCATAATATGTATTAATACTTATTATTTATATAATCCCTTATTACTATTAGGGCTGTGGATTTGTGTAAAAGTCGTTTTTATAAACTATTGTAAATGTAAAATGTTTGTTTTGTTAACAGTAACTAACAAGTAATAAACATTTACAAAAAGTATCCTCGTGCTACTTATTTATCACATTCTACATAATATTAAGTAATTATTAACCCCACATGTTAATAAAAACTCCTGTGGAAAATAAAACGAAACATTTTTTTTAATTCTCTGTTAATTGAATGCTTGTAAAATGAAAGTAAAAGGTAGTTTTTTAAAGTAAACCTTCAATTTCTTCTAATTACACACATCGTCTCCCAAAAAATAAAAATTAAAAAGTAGGTTTATCAACTCTAAATAGGGTTTATTAACAAACACTGTGGACAACCAAAAAATAGCAGCTTTTAATCTTTCTAAAATTGTTAAAATCTCATGCTAAGCCTACTAAATTAATTAACTAAATCAAATAGTATTAAAATCAATACCACAAAGATTTTAACTCAATTATCCACAATTTGTTAATAGCTTTTAATTCCCCTATTTTTGCCCTCCAAAATTAATATTAAAAAGAAATGCAGATTATTCAAAGTATTAGGGACAAAGGAGCAGCCATTATTATTATAGTAATAGCTATAAGTTTGATTGGTTTTATTTTAATGGACGCAAAGCCGGGCGGTGGAAATGGTAGCTTGTTTGGTGGCAATACAACAAGTGTTGGAAAAGTAAACGGTAGAGCTATTGAGTTAAATGAATTTAATAGAAGGGTTTCACAAGAAGAAAATAATCAAGCTGCACAAACCGGGCAACAACCTACAGGCGCTGCAGTATTAAGAATAAGAGATCAAGTTTGGAATCAAATTGTTGCCGAGGAAGTTTTTTATAAAGAAGCAGATAAGTTAGGTATCAATTTAACCTCAAAAGAACTGTCGGCTATTTTAATGAGTAGTGATCAACAAAATCCTTTTATGAAAGAAAGAGGTATGATTGACCCCGCTACAGGTAAACTAGATGAAACAAAAGCAAGAGAAGCATTAAATAATATTAAGAAATTTAAAGGAGACCAACGTTTATCTGTTGACGCACAAATTTTAGAACCACTTAAATTAAGTACAGCCGCTGCTAAATATGGTGCATTAATTAGCGCCGCTGCATATTACCCAACATGGATGCAGGAAAAAGATGTAGCAGAATCTAAGGCTTTTGCTACCATATCTTATGTTGCTGTAGGATACAACGAAATATCTGACAGTGCAGTTGTTGTTAAAGATGAAGACATTAATAATTATGTAGCTAAACATAAAGATCTTTTTAGGCAAGAAGCAGGTAGAACAATATCATACATAACCTTTAGCCAATTACCCTCTGCTGCAGATACAGCAAGAGCGCTGCAAAATATTACTGAGTTAAAAGCCCCTTTTGCTGCTGACAGCAATACAAAAGCTTTTGTTGCTAGAAACACTTCTGCTATTGATTTTACTGATGAATTTTTACCACTATCAAGAATACAGTCTCAGGTAAAAGATACTATTGTTAAACAACCAATAGGTGTTATTGGAGGTCCATATTTGGATGGTCCAAATTATACGTTAGCAAAAGTAATTGGCACAAAGCAATTACCTGACAGTGTAAAAGCACGCCATATATTGTTAAGTCTTAACGACCAACAAACGGGCAATCCTATAAGAACTGACTCAGTTGCAAAAACTCTTGCTGATAGTATTTTGGCAGCCGTGAAAGCGGGCGCTGACTTTGCTGCATTAGCTCTTAAATATTCATCTGATGGAAGTGCTGCAAATGGTGGTGACCTTGGTAATTTTGGTTATGGCGCCATGGTACCTGAGTTTAACGAATATTCATTTACTAAATCAGTTGGTGAAAAAGGTGTAGTTAAAACGCAGTTTGGCTACCATGTTATTGATATACTTTCCCAAACAAATTTTAATACAGCCTATAAAATTGCCTTCTTGGCAAAGCCTATTTTGGCGAGCGACGAAACAATTAATGCAGCTAGCCTTGCTTCATCAAAAGCCTCGGCACAAAAAAAAGGAAAGGACTTAGCAGATTATGCTGCTAAAAACGGGTTGAGTTTAGTAGAATTCCCGACTACTATAAAAGAAAATGATTTTACTGTTGCAAATATGCAAGATGCAAGATCTTTAGTTAGATGGGCATTTGAAGCAAAAAAGGGAGATGTTAGTGAGCCTATGCCAATAGGTAATGATTTCGTTGTTGCAACTGTAGATAAAGTTTATAGCGAAGGAGTACAAGATGCTGCTACAGCAAGGAATGGTGCTGAAGCGATTGTAAGAAATATGAAGAAAGCAGAAATGATTACTGCAAAATTAGGTGCAACGCCAACTTTGGAAACTGCAGCAGCAGCGTACAATAAGCAAGTGCTTACTGCTGGTGCAGATTCAACTATTACAATGACGGGAAGAATTATTAATGGAATTGGTGCAGAACCGAAAGTTATTGGTGCATCTTTTAATAAAGAAAATACCACAAAAGCATCTACACCTATTGTTGGAGCTAGCGGGGTTTATGTGTTAAAAGTGCTAGGTGTGCAACAAAAGGCTGAACCAACAGCAGATGAAAAAGCTGCACAAACTACTGCTCGTGCTGCAGCTATTCGCCAACAAACAAACAATTGGTTTGAAGCCTTAAGAAAACAAGCAGACATTAAAGACACAAGATCAAAATTCTTTTAATGGTAAATATTTTTTAAATGAACCCGGTTGAATTTTCAACCGGGTTTTTGTTTGTTAATATTACCTGAGCATTAAAAAGAATATTACCTAAAACTATAAATTAATTTAATTTTGCTTTATGCAAACAACATTTGTAAATAAGGTTGCGGATAGTGGCATCATAACATTAAACTTAGAAGATTATTATCCAAAAGAACAAGTTATAGTTTTTGATATGAAGGACTATCTTTTTATGGGTCTTATTTTAAAAGAAAAAGATTTTAGAGAAGTACTCAAAACTTTTGATACAGTTCCATATTCCAATAAAATTGTAGCGCTAACATGCAGCGCAGATGCAGTAATACCGATGTGGGCTTATATGCTTGTAGTAAGTTTGTTGGAGCCATTTGCAAGAGAAATTATTTTTGGAACAGAAGCTTTTGCAAAAGAAACTATTTTGTTGCGTAATATAGAGCTTATAGAAAATTCAGACTTTAGCGATTCAAGAATTGTTATAAAAGGTTGCGGAGAATTACCGATTGGTGAAGCCGCATACATCGCCATTACACAAAAATTACGGCCGGTTGCAAAGAGCATTATGTATGGTGAACCTTGTAGCACGGTTCCGGTTTATAAGAAAAAAGCAACCCCTCCTATCCTCCCCAGAGGGGAGGGAAATGTATAAGATTAAGGCGAAGAGGATATCATAGTTTATTTTATTAAACTGTATATTTCAACACTAGTCTTAGCTAAGATAATTCCTCCCCACGGGGGAGGTTAGGAGGGGCTAAAACCAACCTCGCTTTCTAAAAGATCTAACCATAAGCAATGGTACAAAAAGCATTAATCCGACAGATATAAAAAACCCCCACTTGTTGTGAAGTAGAGGAATAATATCGAAGTTCATTCCGAAAATACCACCAATAACAGTAGCAGGTGCTAGCAGACAAGTTACTACCGCCATCACTTTCATTACTTCGTTCATACGTAGGTTTACATTACTTAAATATAGGTCCTGCATGTTCATCATCATATCACGATAGTTTTCTGAAAGGTCATTGGCCTGTATAATATGATCGTACACATCTTTAAAATATTTTTCAGTTTTCTCTTCTATCAATTCACTTTCGCTGCGTAAAATGCCACTTATTAATTCCCTTACTGGTGCAATACTTCGCTTCAGTAAAATCATTTCTTTGCGAATCATATTTATTTTTACCAGGCTGCGGTTGTTGGAGTTTTTAATGATGTCTTCTTCCAGCAACTCAATTTTTTCTCCCATTTTTTCCATCACCGTAAAATAATGATCCACTATATAATCGAGTAAAGAATAAAACAGAAAGTCAGCATTGCTTTGACGCACCTTACTGCCTGCAATTTTTAATTTTTCTCTTAAGGGATTAAAAGGATCTCTGAACGGATCTTCCTGAAAACTAATTACAAAGTTCTTTCCCAAAATAATACTAACCTGCTCTGTTTCTACACCTGAAATTTTTTCGTTGAAAGAAAGCATATTCAATAGGCAATACATTAATCCGTCTATTTCATCAGTTTTTGGGCGTTGCCCAATGCTTAAAATATCTTCTGCAATAAGAGGATGGATACCAAAGTGATTACAAACATTTTCTACATCATTTTTACGCAGCCCATCAATATTTATCCAGGTATTTGAAGATAAATTTAAAAACGGGTAAACCTCTTCTACTTTTTTAAAATTGTGGCACTGCATTTTCTCCTTATCATATTCAAAAACAGTTATCGTTATTTCAATTGGTTCATTTCGGGTTGGAGCAGCCGTTGGGTTTACTTGCAATACCTTTTTAGTGCGCAATAGTTCCAAAGGATTCAGAATATAATCGAGGTATTTTAGAGGTTTCATAACTAAATTATAAAGTGCTAAAAATTTGTAAGAAAAGATACATGTAATTGATGAACCTTAAAACATAAAATAAAAAAGGTTGCCTCGTTTAATCGAGACAACCCCATAATAAAAATATTCACATCGATTCTTTGCGGTTAAAACCTAAAACGCCGCACTCTTCGGATACCTCGGAAAAGGAATTACATCTCTAATATTCGTCATGCCGGTTACAAA
>JANOTH010000018.1:0-67993 GCA_031416275.1 Ferruginibacter sp.
TCCTGCTCCTAAAAATCGAAATCGGTAATTTTATATTTAATAAAAAGAATTTGGTTAAAATAAAATGGCAACAGAAACAATAGAAAAAAAAGAAGTGTTTGAAGTGGCATAACGTTTTGTAACAGAAACGGCTGAAAATGTTTTTCTTACCGGTAAAGCAGGTACTGGCAAAACAACTTTTTTAAAATATTTAAAAGAGCATTGTACCAAAAATACAATAGTTGCTGCACCAACGGGAGTGGCGGCTATAAACGCTGGCGGTGTAACGCTTCACAGCCTTTTTCAATTACCGTTTCACCCATTTATACCAAGTACAGGCGGCAAAAATGATTTGCTCAGCAAAATGAAATACAACAAACAGCGCCAGCAATTATTACGCAAAATGGAGCTGCTCGTTATTGATGAAATAAGCATGGTGCGTTGCGATACGATGGATGCCATTGATACATTGCTGCGAAGTGTACGCCGCAATCATCATACCCCTTTTGGTGGCGTACAGTTATTGTGCATTGGCGATTTGCACCAGTTGCCACCTGTAGCGCAAAACCACGAGTGGAGCATACTGCAGGAGTATTATACATCGTCTTTTTTCTTTGATAGCATGGCCGTAAAAGAACAACAGCCAATATTAATTGAGCTTAATAAAATATACAGACAAAAGGAACAAAGCTTTGTAGAATTGTTGAATAATGTGCGGACCAACAATATGGCCGAAGATGATTTTGAGATGTTGCACGAACGTTTTATTCCTGGCTTTAGACCAGGGTACGATGAAAATTTTATAACACTTACATCGCATAACAAGCAGGCAGAACTTATAAACAACAGCGAGATACAAAAATTACTTTCTCCACCTTTTGTGTACAAGGCAGAAATAGAAAATGAATTTCCGGAGAACATTTATCCTGCCGACCCTGCACTTATGTTGAAACAAGGGGCACAGGTAATGTTTATAAAAAATGATGTGGTTGAAAAAAAATATTTCAATGGAAAAATTGGTGTGGTAGCACGATTAGATAATGAAAAAATAGTGGTCGATTGTGGTGGTATTGAAATAGATGTTTACAGAGAAACATGGGAGAACAGCAGATACACATTGAACAGAGCCGATGCAAAATTGCAACAGGAAGTAATTGGAACTTTTACGCAATACCCGTTGCGCCTTGCGTGGGCAATAACCATTCATAAAAGCCAGGGGCTTACGTTTGATAAAGTGATGATAGATGCGGGTGCTGCTTTTAGCAGCGGACAGGTTTATGTTGCATTGAGTCGTTGCACAAGTTTGGGCGGCATTGTATTGTTATCTAAAATTCCTAACTCGGCAATTTATAGTAATGAAAATGTGGTGAAAGGACAAAGCTCTCTCACACTTAAAGGGTCACTCGCAGAAAGATTTGAAGGTGCCAGACAAATGTTTACCCAGCAATTGCTGGAAGATGTATTTTCTTTTACAGAGGTGGAAAACGAGATAGATACATTGCAACATTATGTAAACGCACAAAATGACAAGCTGAATAATACTGCCGTAACATGGATGGTGAATATGCAAACATTTTTTAGGGCTGAAAAAATGAACGGTTTAAAATTTATTCGCCAGGTATATGCCCTGCTGAAAGAACAACCGGTTGTTGAAAAAAATGATGGTTTACAATTACGCATTTCGGCTGCAGCGAATCATTTTATTTCTAAATTTTTGGAGCTGCTGAATCATTTAAAAAACCACCCAATAGTAACAGAGCACAAAGAAGCGGCTGACCTTGTAAACGAACATTTAAATGCATTGGCTATTGCAGTTGCTACAAATATGTATTATCTGGAGTATTGCAAAACTAATTTTTCGCTAACAACTTTTTTAAAACACAGAATAGATTTTGCACAACCTAAATTTAATTTAAGTTGTTATGCAAGTACTAAAAAATCGAGCAAGACAGATTCCCCCAACCCTGAATTATACGACAGCTTAAAACGCTGGAGAGATATGATCTGTGATGATGATGGTACACCAATATACATGGTTGCAACACATGCTATGCTGAAAGACATTGCTACTTACTTACCAAAAACGCCAAGAGATTTATTGCTCATCAGTGGTTTTGGAAAAGCAAAAATTGATAAATATGGCGAAGATATTTTGCAGACCGTGAATGATTATTGTGAACTGCATCATATCGAATCCAACATGACAACAAAAGCTCCCGCACCAAAACGGGAAAGAAAAGTAAAACCTGTTACAGAAAAAGTAGATACCAAGCAAAGTACTTATGCTTTATTTAAAGAAGGAAAAACTATTGCAGAAATTGCTGTGGTCAGAAACTTTACACAACAAACAATTGAAGGGCATTTAGCAGCTTTTATTGAAAAAGGATTAATTGAAATAACATCGTTGGTTTCAAAAGAAAAATTTGAAAGCATTTCAAGTGTCATGAAAGATAGAGGAGAAAAAACCTTAACAGAATTAAAGCCTTTATTACCCAATGCAACTTTTGGAGAAATGAGGTTAGTGGAAGCGGCGTTGAAAGCAAAGACAATGATTGTATAAAACAGGTTAACTTTTTTAGTCACTCAAAGTTCCTCCTCGGGAGGGATTTAGGGAGGCTGTTCTATCTTCCAAAATCATCCTGCACCCTCACAATATCATTTTCGTCACTAGGGTTGTTTGCGTCTGTATGTCTCCATATTTCAGCAATAATTCCCCAACCTTCTGTACCAATCAATCGGTGCCTCTCTCCTTGTTTTAATTCAACAATATCTCCTTTAGCTAAAGTAATTATTTCGCTTTCTTCATCTGTATTGCTCACCATTACTGCAGCTTCGCCACCAATCAATTTCCAAATTTCTGCACGGCGATAGTGGTATTGCCAGCTTAACCTTGTTTGCGGCGCAACCACTAAAATCTTAGGACTTAGTTTTGCTGTAATTGCAAGTTCATTTTTTGTAAGATGAGGAAAGAATAAGGCTATAAATTTTTCAGCATCGTTTTCATCTATTACAAAAAATCCACCCCATGGTCGTCCATCATCTTGCGAAGCAACGGCTAGATTTTTTTCAGCTAAAAAATGTCGCACTTCCAAAAAGACAGTTTCTTTATTGGCTGTTTCAGAAAAGTTTAATGTCATGATTTAGTTCTTTATACTCGCAAAATACAGAACAAAATACAAAGCCAAAATAGTTTTCTATATGGCACATGCAATATCCTTTTCATCGTTTCCTTAATATGTAAACACATTTCCCAGTTTGTTTTAAAAGCCAGCCGTTAAACGCTATTTTTGCAGCTATTGTAAAAAAGAACGGTTGAGTAAAAAAATAAATATAGCACTCCTAGGAAACCCTAACAGCGGTAAAACATCTTTGTTCAATGTGCTTACAGGTCTTAACCAACAAGTGGGAAATTTCCCTGGAGTAACTGTTGATAAAAAAACGGGAGTCTGTAAAATCTCTGAAAATATCGATGCTAACATTATAGACTTACCAGGTACGTACAGCCTCTATCCTAAAAGAGCCGATGAGTGGGTGGCTTATAAAGTGTTAATGGGAGAAGATGCAGATGTGCATACAGACATGATTGTGTTGATAGCTGATGCTAGCAACCTCAAAAGAAACCTGTTGTTTTGTTCTCAGATAATAGATTTAAAAATACCGGTAGTTATAGCTTTTAGCATGATGGATCTTGCCAAACAAAAAGGTACGCAGATAGATATTGCCGGAATGGAAAGAGAATTGGGCGTGCCAATCGTTGTAATAAACCCACGAAAAAACAAAGGGATTACTGCTCTAAAAAAAGCAATAGAACAATTAGCAGAAAATGCGCAACATTTACCCGCAAGAGATTTTTTAGAAGAAAGCTTTTTAAGCAACCCCTCAGTAAGTGTTGCGAAAAAGTATTTACCGGAAGCAAGTAATTATAAAGTTTTACATCACCTCATTAACAACGAATTTTTTGGAGAAGATAAAACCCTGCACAGTAAAATAGACCAAATTAAACACGATCATAATTTTAATGCTACAAAAACGCAGGCAGAAGAAATAATGCAACGTTACACCCGCATTAAATTTATTATGCAGCAAACGGTGGTAGAAAACGATCCGCTTAAAAAATCATTGTTTACAGAAAAGTTGGATGATATTTTACTACACCGCACATGGGGTTATGTAATTTTAATTTTGGTGTTGTTCATCATGTTTCAATCTATTTTTTGGGTGGCGCAGTTTCCTATGGATGCTATTGAATGGAGCTTCGGACAAATGAGCGGTTGGCTTTCGGGCGTTTTACCACCCGGTGTTGTAGCCGATGTTTTTATAAATGGAATTGTAGCCGGACTTAGCGGTATCCTAATTTTTATACCGCAGATAATGATTTTGTTTGGCGTAATAACTTTGTTGGAAGATACCGGTTACATGGCACGCATAAGTTTTCTTACAGATAAGTTAATGCGCAAAGTAGGTTTGAATGGAAAGAGTGTGATGCCGATGATCAGTGGGTATGCATGTGCTGTGCCTGCAATAATGAGTGCACGGAATATTGAAAATAAAAAAGAGCGTTTACTAACGATAATGATAACACCGTTGATGAGCTGTAGCGCACGACTTCCTGTTTATACAATCCTTATTGCTTTAGTAATTCCTTCAAAATTATACTTTGGTTTTTTAAGTTTACAGGGATTGGTAATGATGTTGCTTTATTTACTGGGGACAGTATTAGCTTTAATTGTTGCATGGGTTATGAAGTGGTTTATTGAAAGTGCAGAGCGAAGCTTTTTTATTTTAGAGTTGCCTGTTTATAGAAGCCCCCGTTGGAAAAATATTTTAATGACCATGATAGAAAAGGCAAAAATATTTGTGTTTGATGCCGGAAAAATTATCATGATTATCAGTTTGCTTTTATGGGTGTTGAGTTCTTACGGACCAACTAAAAAAATGCAAGCAGTTACAGCAAAATACGATGCACTGGTACAATCTTCTCCACAGCAAAAAGATGTTTTGGAAAAAGAAAGAAAAACGGCTTTGCTTCAAAATTCTTATGCAGGTTCGTTGGGTAGTTTTATAGAACCCGCTATTCGTCCACTTGGGTACGATTGGAAAATTGGCATCGCCCTTATAACTTCTTTTGCAGCAAGAGAAGTATTTGTTGGTACCATGGCCACATTGTATTCGGTTGGTGATGATGCGGATGAGAACAGCAACACACTTCGTCAAAAAATGGCCGCTGCAAAAAGAGAAGACGGTACCAAAGTCTATGATCTTGCTACAGGTTTATCTCTCCTTGTATTTTATGTAATTGCTATGCAGTGCATGAGTACACTTGTTATTGTAAAGCGGGAAACCAAAACATGGAAGTGGCCGGTGATACAGTTTATCTATATGACTGGTCTTGCGTATTTGCTGAGCTGGGTTACGTATGTGATATTTAAATAGCTTTATTAATACGATAGAAAGAAAAACATTATTTAGTTGTAGATCGTTTTTAAACGATCTACAACTAAATAATTATTTACAGTATGCGCTACACCTTAATAATTTTTATTTTTATTTCTAGTTCTTCAATATCTGTTGCACAAAGTAATTTAAAGATTAAAGGTGATACATTAATTGCAGGAACTTATGATACGGTAAGAATCGAACTGGAAAGCAGAATATCCTTTCCATTTTGTTCAGAAATTTATCAATTACCTCAGGGATGTAATATAAACTTAGCACCTAATTGTTGTAGATATAGAACGTCTCCATATAGGAATGAAAAAATAATAACCAATGGTTCTGTAAGTTGTAGTAATGGTTCAAATTTATCCTGGAATTATTTTCGCACTTTGGAAGATGCTAAGTTTAACTTTGAGAGCATACCCAACCAATGGGAAAAACAGAATAAAACTGTAAAGAAGATCAAATTAAATTGTTTGATATTAAATAAAGAAGCCTATGCGTATTTAATAGATTCTGAAAACTTAAATGGTAATCATAGCTATGTGTTATTAGCATATGGTACACATAAAGGATACAATTTTCTACTTGAATTTATTACTTTGAAAAAAATAGAGTCCAATGAAGACATTCAGAGCTTTCTTTACCCCATAATCAAATTAAAAGAATAAGATTGGCTTTGCTATAAAATAAGCACTCAGCCTTTTTTAATTGATTATATAATACAGTAACTTATACAATGAAACTAGAAGATAAAGGAAAAATAATTCCACCCCCTGTATTAAGTAAATACCCTGAACCCGTTTCAAAAGAAATACAGACCTGGCCCGGCATTATTGCTGCAACGCATTGGGAGATTTGGGACCGCAACCAGCCAAACGGATCAGATTTTTATGTAGGGGAGTTAGAGCTCGGCCACATTCATTTAGATGGAAGTTTGCACGTTCCATCTACAAAGCAATTTTCTACAGCTTTAATAAAAGCCGGTTTTGCCCAGAATTTCCCCTATGCAGAAAATTGGATCCAGTTCAATATATCAAATGATAAAAGTGCCGAACATGCCATCTGGCTTTTTAAATTGCATTACGGTTGTTTAAATGGCGCCGATGCTGAAAGTGTCATGCACAGTATAGCCAATTATAAAATCGTTCATTAGAATACGAGCACGTGTTCTTCAATTGAAATATTAAGCAAGCCTATTGGTGCAAAAGTTCATTTTATGAGGTAATCATTATATTGCCAAAATCAAAGCTCTGAACACTTGATTTTTTGAAAGGTATCTTTTAAACCAAATCTACCTCAAGAATAAAACCACCGAAAATTATTTTACAGATTTGTAAATAGCACCATCCTTCATTACCCATTTTACATTTTGCAACAGCTTTATATTTTGAGTTGGGTCTCCGGCTACGGCAATAATATCTGCATAGTTACCCACTTTTAATTCACCCAATAATGGCTGACCAAGTAAGTCAGAAGCATTGATGGTAGCGGTTTGTATTGCCTGCAAAGGTGTGTAACCATATTGTACCATAAAATCAAAATCTTTGGTTTGTGCAACGTTCCAATCGTAGCCGCCAATATCGGTGCCGTAGGCAATTTTTACACCTGCGGCCATCGCCTTCTTAAAAACGGCGGGTTCACTTTCTGCGAAATATTTGTTGATTGGGCTTCCGGCTTTTGCCCGGCCTTCAGCAACAAAATCGTTGACATAAATGGTGGGACACCAATAAACGTTTTTCTTTACCATAGTTTGCATGCACTCATCATCCATACCAAAGCCATGCTCTATAGATAGTGCGCCGGCGCTGATGGCTGCTAAAATTCCATCTCTTGTAACTGCATGTGCGGCCAATTTTCTGTTGCTGCGTTTTACCTCATCGCCAATGGCCATAATTTCTTCGGTAGTAAAATTTTGTAAACTACGGTAGCTGCCATCGGCCAACTTGCTGTAGCTTCTGTCTGCATAAATTTTTATCCAATCTGCACCATGTGCAATTTGGTCACGTGCAGCTCTTCTGCCTTCGTCTGCACCGGTAATTTCTTTTAGCCCTTTTGGCAATGTAAGTTCCCATGCATAAGCTGCTTCACTAATAGGGTAATGGCCTGTTGTGTTGATGGCGAGTGTGGAAACAAACATTCGTGGACCGACCATTTCGCCTGCTTTGATAGCTTTTTTAAGATCTACATCTGCATAACCCGCACCCTCGGTTCCAAGATCTCTAATGGTTGTAAAACCATTTTGCAAAGCAATGCCACAACTGCGTACTGCACGAATGGTGCGGTATGGTATTGATTCTTTTAAAATTTGAACATCGTAATCTTCGCTCGTAATATCGCCCTGCAGCAATACATGCGTGTGGCAATCTATTAAGCCAGGCATAATAGTGTAGGCAGATAAATCTATCACTGTATCGGCTTTTATTTTTACCATAGCTCCTGCCGGTGAAATGGATTCTATTTTATTGTTGACAACAACTATTGTTACATTTTTATTTAACTGCCCCGTGCGCACATCCAACACTGCACCGCATTTGATGGCGGTTGTTTTTTGTGCGAATACATTAAAAGTAATGATACATGAAATAAGGAAGAGGAAAAAGTAGCGCATAGTAATTGGTTTTTGGTACTACAAAATACTAAAATATTATTTGTATTAAAAGTTTTAAAGTAAAGCCCACTCAATGATGTTAGAATGTTGGAAATTATTTCGAGCCTTTTGAATCGGCATTTTTTGACGAACAGTAACGTGCATTAACAATTAATCTATCAGTATAGTTAATGTCTCAAAGCCTTTTTTGCTGACTGCATAAAATCGTATATTTTCATTCTTATTATGCCACTAATATTAAACGACATCCACTTTTTTCAAATCAGTGAAAATGCGATTTCATTAGAATTTGGGGACGGCATTAACGAGGAGATATTAAACAGAATTTGCAGCATAAATAAATGTATTAAACAACATCCTTTTGCGGGATTGCTGAGTACAATTCCGGCTTACACCACACTTACACTTTATTTTGATCCGGTTGGGTTGATGAATGATAACAGTTTAAAAGGTTCGACAACGCTAGATAAAATTTCAGGATACATTACTTCTCTAAATGTTGAAACAAAAAACAACCAACAAACTCAAAATAAAATCATTCAAATCCCCGTATGCTACGACCCTATATTCGGATTCGATTTACAAGAACTCAGCTCATTCTATCAATTAACAAAAGAAGAAATTATTGAAATTCACAGCAGCGCTGTTTACACTGTTTACATGATTGGGTTTGTACCGGGATTTCCTTACCTGGGTGGGTTATCAGAAAAATTGACAGCACCACGCAAGCAAAATCCACGTGCTGCAATTCCTGCAGGCTCGGTTGGAATTGCGGGCCAGCAAACGGGCATTTATCCATTAGAAACGCCGGGAGGTTGGCAAATAATTGGTAGAACGCCGCTTAAATTATTTGATGTAAAAAGGCAACAACCATCTTTATTAAAAGCAGGAGATAAAATAAAATTTGAAACAATTTCTTTAACCGAGTTTGAACAATTGGAAAGAGAACAATGAGTATCAAGATTATAAAACCAGGTGTTTTTTCCACTGTTCAGAATCTTGGTCGCACACAGTTTTTAGACCATGCTGTTCCCGTGTCTGGAGTGATGGACCACATCTCTGCCAACATTGCAAATCTGTTAGTAGGTAATGATGTTAATGCTGCATTGATAGAAATTGTAGATGGTAATTTTGAATGTATCACCCAGGCTAATGTTTTGATGGCTTTGGTATCGGGGAATGCGCACTTTGAAATTAATAATAAAGTAACCCCAATAAATCGCCCATTGTTTGTACCAAAAGATTCAACCATTCAACTGAAAAATAATATAGAAGGTCGGTATACTTATTTGGCAATTGCCGGTGGTTGGGATGTGCCCGAAGTTTTAGGCAGCAAAAGCACTTTTGTAACGGCTGCATTTGGTGGGCATGAGGGTAGACTTTTAAAAAAAGATGACGAGTTGAAAGCCACACAAACATTATCAAAACAGAATGAAATACAATTTCAAAATTTAAAAGGTGAAACGGTAAATTGGGTATCATGGAGTATTACCGCTAACCAATTTTTATCTCCATCAAATTCAAAAGTCCGGGTAATTGCAGGAAGAGAATTTGATTGGTTTGAAGAATTGTCTGTTGTTGATTTTTTCTCTAAGCCTTATCATTTTAACAACGGAAACCGAATGGGTTATCGCATGGAAGGGAAAAAAATTGAGAGAAAAAAATCTCTTCAAACCGAATTGTTATCAACAGCCGTTGTACCCGGCACCATCCAGGTCACAGGCGATGGCTCTTTAATTTTATTAATGGCCGATTGCCAAACAACGGGCGGCTATCCACGACTTGCAAAAGTTGCTGAAGTAGATTTACCGATCTGTGCTCAATTAAAGCCTGGGCAAACCATTCATTTTGAGCTCATCAATTTAAAAGAAGCCGAAAAGCTTTATCTTGATCTGCAAAACTATTTACAAAAATTGGCCACTGCTATTCAATTAAAAACTGCACTTTAAAAATGTTTACCATCGATATCAATTGCGACATGGGCGAGGCTTTTGGAAATTACCAAATGCCCAACGATGCTCAACTTTTTAAATATATTTCTTCGGCAAATATTGCATGTGGTTTCCATGCAGGAGATGCAGCAGTAATGCAGGACACAGTTGCGTTAGCTATTCAAAATAATGTAGCTATTGGTGCACATCCCGGTCTGCAAGATTTGCAGGGTTTTGGCAGAAGAGAAATGAAAATATCACCCAAAGAGGCGTATCAAATTACGTTGTACCAGATCGGTGCTTTATCAGCATTCGTAAAAGCTGCGAGTGCCAGACTCAATCATGTAAAACCTCATGGAGCTTTATACAACATGGCCGCTAAAGATGTAACATTGGCGCAGGCAGTTGTAGATGCTGTGTATGATTTTGATGCATCTTTAATTTTGTATGGCTTAGCCGGAAGTGAATTCATAAACGCTGCAACCAACAAGGGTTTAAAATCAGCTTCCGAAGTTTTTGCAGATCGTACTTATCAAGACGATGGATCATTAACGCCACGCACGCAACCGAATGCTTTAATTACATATGAAAAAGAATCTCTTTCACAGGTTTTGATGATGGTAAAACAACGACAAGTGATCAGTGTAAATCAAAAAGCTATTTCCCTTAAAGCAGATACGTTGTGTATTCACGGCGATGGTGAGCATGCGGTTGCGTTTGCAAAAACTATTCACCATACTTTAATCAATGATGGAATAACCATTAAAGCATTCGCAATTTGAAACCAACATCCAAAAGAAGTATATTAATTGGTGCAGCTTTTTTAATGGCCACTTCAGCAATAGGCCCGGGCTTTTTAACACAGACTGCCGTTTTTACCGAACAATTAGGTGCAAGTTTTGGCTTCGTTATTTTAGTTTCTGTTATCCTCGATATTGTTGCTCAATTAAATATCTGGCGCATCATTGCCGTGGCAGATATGCCTGCTCAGGAAATTGCAAATAAAGTCTTTCCGGGCTTGGGTTACTTCCTTTCCCTCCTGGTTTTTTTAGGCGGTTTGGCTTTTAACATTGGTAACATTGCAGGCGCAGGCTTGGGTTTAAATGTCTTGTTTGGCATCAGCATTACACAAGGCTGTATCATCAGTGCCATCATTGCTGTTGGCATTTTTCTTTACAAAGAAGCAGGTGCCGCACTCGATGTTATCACCAAAGTTTTAGGGTTTTTAATGATCATGCTTACCTGCTACATTGTTTATAAAAGCAATCCACCATTTGCTGAAGCAGCCGTTCAAACTTTTATGCCAAAGCAATTAAGTTTTTCTGCTATACTAACCATCGTTGGTGGAACCGTTGGCGGCTACATAACTTTTGCAGGTGCACACCGTTTATTAGAAGCGGGTATTACAGGAGAGCAGAACTTAAAGGAAGTAAACAGAGGTGCAACCATGGCCATAGGCATAGCGTCATTAATGAGGGTGTTATTATTTTTAGCAGCATTGGGAGTAGTTTATGCAGGCTCAAAACTAGACCCTGCAAATCCTCCCGCCTCAATGTTCCGATTAGCAAGCGGCGAAGTTGGTTATAAATTATTTGGACTTGTAATGTGGTCTGCGGCGATCACTTCTGTTGTGGGTTCTGCTTATACTTCGGTTTCGTTTATCAAATCTTTTCACCCGTGGATATTGGCTAACCAACGATATATCATCATTGTATTTATCTTAATCTCTACCGCTATATTTTTATTTATCGGCAAGCCTGTTAAAACATTGGTTTTTGTTGGTGCGTTAAATGGAATGATATTGCCGGTTTCTTTGGGCGCCATGTTATTGGCAGCTTATAAAATATCTATTGTGAAAACCTACAAACATCCAAATTGGCTAACAGTGTCAGGATTTTTAGTAGTGATATTTATGGCTTTTTTAGGTGGACAAACTATTGTTGAATTACTACAGAAATAAAATATTAATGATGAAGAAACGAATGCTGTTTTTCTTTTTGATGGTTCCATTTTTAGGTTTTTCTCAAGCAACTTTACAACAGCCAACAATTGATTTTGGCGTTTCTAAACAATTGGCTGATTTTAGACACGGTGTTATTAGTGATATTAACTATCAATTAAAATTTGATATCCCTGTTGTAAAAAGTGAAGCTATTAAAGCAAGTGAAGTGCTCAGCTTCTCTTTTTTAAAAATTGGATTCCCAATTCAATTAGATTTTAAGGCGCAGCAAAATCAAATACAAAATATTGAAGTGAATGGAAAATCTATTGCTATTAATTTTCAGAAAGAACACATCATCATTCCTGCAACAGCGTTAGTAAAAGGTAAAAATAAAATCGAAATTAATTTTATTGCAGGAAATGCCGCACTCAACAGAAACGATGACTACTTGTATACATTATTTGTTCCCGACAGGGCCAGAACCTGTTTCCCATGTTTTGATCAACCAGATTTAAAAGCTACTTATAAACTGAGCTTGGTTATCCCTCAAAAATGGGAAGCCATTTCAAACGGAACCTTACAAACAAGTTTGTTGGAGGGTGAAAGAACAACAATTGATTTTGCAATATCCGATAAAATAAGCACGTACTTGTTTTCATTTACAGCAGGTAAATTCAAAACGGTCAATCAGAATGTAAACAAACAAGCAACACAATTTTTATACAGGGAAACGGATAGCACTAAAATTAGTTTGAGTATAGATTCGGTTTTTCAGGAGCATCGCAATGCAGTTGATTTTCTTTCATCATGGACAACGATTCCATATCCTTTTCAAAAAATTGGTTTCGCTGCCATTCCAGATTTTCAGTTTGGCGGAATGGAACATCCGGGAGCTGTGCAATACCAAGGCTCTACTTTGTTTCTAGATGCTACAGCTACAAAAACACAATTCATTTCAAGAGCCAATCTCATCTCTCATGAAATTGCGCACATGTGGTTTGGCGATTTGGTCAGCATTAAATGGTTTAACGATGTGTGGACCAAAGAAGTGTTTGCCAATTATATGGCTGATAAAGTCAGCGAAAGTTTAAAGGGTAAGGAAGCATTTGATCATAAATTTTTAATTGATCATTTTCCTGCAGCATATGGTATTGATAGAAGCATCGGCGCAAACCCCATTCGCCAGCCATTAGATAATTTAAATGAAGCCGGTTCTTTGTATGGGAATATTATTTACCACAAAGCACCCATCATGATGCGCCAGCTGGAGTTGTTGATGGGTAAAGAGAAATTTCAGATAGGTATGCGTGAGTATCTTAAAAAGTTTGCTTTTTCAAATGCTACTTGGCCTGATCTAATAAATATTTTAAACAAATATGCGCCTGTTGATTTATTGGCATGGAACAAAGTTTGGGTAAATGATAATGGGCGTCCAAAAATATCAGATAAGTTAGAACTCAATAACGGAAAAATTACCCGACTAACCATTTCGCAAAAACCTGAATTTGGTGCAGATAGGCTATGGCCACAATCGTTTAAAATTGCTTTGTTTTATGATGATCAGGTAAAAGAAATAACGGTAAGTTTAACAGGTAAAATCGTCGATGTAAAAGCGGCAATAGGTTTAGCTAAGCCAAACTTTATTGTTTACAATTCGGGCGGAGAAGGGTATGGCGTTTGGCCAATTGATGAAAATGTATTTAGTCAAACCAATAAAATTACATCGCCATTAATGCGTGCCTCATTTTATATTGCTGCGTATGAAAATATGCTTAACCAAGATTTTGTAAAGCCTGCAATATTGCTGGATTATTTTATGAGTCAATTAGAAAAAGAAACAGACGAATTAAACCTGCGTTTGCTAACAGGCTATGTAGGAAATATTTTCTGGGGTTTTAACAATGCCCAATCAAGAAATAAAATAGTGCAAGGGTTAGAAAATAAAATTTGGGAGGCGAAACAAAAACAGGATTTAAGCAACAATAAAAAAAATCTTTTAAAGCTCTATCAAAATATTTTCCTAGGCGATGAAGCTTACAATAAATTGTATCCTATCTGGAAAACACAAACACCGCCTGACGGCATTAAGTTTTCAGAAGATGATTACACTGCTTTGGCGTTTGCTTTAAAGTTGCGGAAAAACGATGTAGAAATTCTGGATGAGCAATTACAAAGAATTAAAAACCCTGATAGAAAGAAACGCTTTCAATTTATAAAGCCCGCTTTATCAGCCGATGTAAAAGTAAGAGACAGGTTTTTTCAAAGTCTGGCTGATCATAAAAACAGAGAGAAGGAATCGAACGTACTAGCTGCGCTCAATTATCTTCATCATCCGTTGCAACAGGCAACTTCGGAGAAATATTTGAAGAAGAGTTTAGATATATTGCAAGAAATTCAAACTACCGGTGATATCTTTTTTCCGCAGTCATGGTTACAGGCAACCTTTGGCGAATACCAAAGTTTAGAGGCTTTAAAAATTGTGAATGCATTTTTAAAAGCGAATCCGCAATATCCACCGAAACTAAAAGCTAAAATTTTGCAGGCAACAGATATGTTGAAGAGAACGCAGAAGATAATTGGTGAATAATTGATATTTCCCAAAAAGGCGACCCTCAAATTCCACTTCCTGTGAGGGGTGCCCGCATGACGAGATTCTTTTATTTATAGCCATGTTTCTTGCTTTGCATGATGACGCAATAACTGAAAAGAAAGGATTATGAAAGAGATAAATAAAGTGTACATTGAATAACACAAAAACCTATAAGGTTTAGCCAGCCAACACTATCCAATTTGCATCCACCGCTCTGCCCTGAAATGATTTGGTGTTAATCAAACAAAAAAAATTATGAATTAGACAATTAAAATTGAATAGAACAATTAAAATTAACAGGAGACCAGACACCAAAAAACGGGGCGTAACCGAAAAGCCAAATGAGTAGGAAACATTAAATTATTATGGGATTATTTTCAGCGTTTTTAGGTAATGCCGGAGCAGTAGGGCAAGAAGAATTAAAGAAAGATTATGGCAAATTATTGATTGGCGGAGAAGAAATTGAGCTGGGCTTTAAATTAATAAGAGACACTTTCATGTTTACAAATAAGCGCTTAATATTAATTGACAAACAGGGCTTAACGGGCAGTAAAATAGAATATAAATCTGTTTCTTATAAAAGTATTACAAGGTTTAGTATTGAAACAGCAGGCACTTTTGATTTAGATGCAGAGTTAAAAATTTGGGTATCGAGTGAGCAACTACCTAGCATAAGAAAGCAGTTTAATAAATCAGTAAATGTGTATGATGTACACAATGTACTTGCAACGCATGTGTTGAAATAATAATGCTAGCAGGATTCTCCTTCGCAACAGAATTATTTTAGGACGAGGCAAGGACGACGCAGACAAACCCTTCAGCCCACTATAACCCTACGATGTTTCTTTGAAACCTATAGAAATGATAATACAAAGTGCCCGTTTGCGCAAGGCAGATCCCTGCAGTGTCTTTGAGCGGACCGTAAGTGCTTGTAATAGTATTACAACAACTATTTCTGAATTCAATTTTACCAGCCTATATAAGCAGGAGGCTTTATTCCATTCAGTCTCAAATAATTCAACAATTGTGCCCGGTGGTGTGTCTGGTGATCTTGCATAGGATTATTGATTTGTAATTTATTCATTGGTGCTGCAAAAAATTTAACGGTATCAGTACAGGATTTTGTTTCAAAATTTTGTAGCACATTAATTGCGAAGTCATAAGCTTTAGCAACTGCAGTTAAAATTTCTTTTTTCGTTGTTATATTTTTATCGGGTTCCGTTAATGGATTTTTATTGGTTGAAAGGTAAGCGGAACTTAATCAGCATAAATTCTCAGAAAGGTGTAAAAGCTGTTTTCCAAAATCTATTTCTTCGTTGCTTGGTTTGTAATTGTATTTTTCTTGGTGCATTAATTCTGCCACTTTCAAAGTATAGTTTTTAGCATTTTTTAGTTTTAATATATTTACTTCTAAAGACATAGCATCATTTGTTTGAGCCATTGCGTTGGAGATGGTTCAGAAAATAGCGATAACGGAGAAAGGATATTTCATTTTGTTGTTTTTTCCAAGAGAATCATTATGAGTTTTGAGCAAGATTGCGCATTGATGCTAACACACAATTTTTTAAATCACATTGTCTTTGTCAATAATATTAATAATTGATTGCCGCTCTCTGTTTACAATAAGCTTGGTGACATCGGGCCTTGAATAATGCCCGGCTACGTCAAAATTTTGGCGCTCTTCCAGCACCCTATTAAAATCTATTGTGCTTATTATTAGTCCTTCTTTTTCAATTACAGGCGCCACAATCCATTCACCATCTGGCCCTGCAATACATGAACCGCCGTTGGCTAAAACCTGTGGAGCATTTTTTAAAATCACATCTAAATGTGGCGTATCTGCAGGGAAATCTTCAACATGCATCAGGCTTGATATTGACACTACAAATGAGCGACTTTCTTTTGCTATAAATTTTGTGATGTCTACAGTATTGTATAGCGAACCAGGCCAAGTAGCGATGTGCAAATTTTCTCCTAATCCATACAATGCAGTTCTTGCGAGCGGCATCCAGTTTTCCCAACAGTTTAAACCGCCAACGGTAAACTGTTTTAGCGCATGAACTTGCAAACCATTACCATCTCCTGCAGCCCATGTTAAACGTTCTTCATAAGTTGGTTGTAGTTTTCTGTGTATTGATTTTATATTACCATTGGTATCTATATAAACCAACGAACAATACAAACTATGCCCGCCTCTATCTTTTGCCCGCTCTATTATTCCCAAATAAATGGCTATGGAATATTCCTTCGCAAGTTTGCAAATCTCAGCAAGTTCTCCGTTTTCTATTTGTACAGCATTGCGAATATAATGAGCGTGTATTTCCTTTTGAGTAGTTGAGTTAAATATGCTCCCGCTCGTAAGTGATAGCCAAAACGGATATCCAGGTAGCAAGCCCTCTCCAAAAACAATTAGTTCACAATGTTGCTCGCCGGCTTCAACAATCAATGAATTTATTTTTTCAATCGTTTTGCTTTTGTTTAACCACACAGGCGCTATCTGTGCCATTGCTATTTTTAATAAATTTTCCTGCGCCATTTTAAATTAGTTTCTAAATCTAGTAAAAGTTTTATTACAAAAATTTTCGTTCGAAGTGGTATAGTTAGTAAAACGGCAAGGGCGCAACAGGTGATTGCATCGTTTAAAAATAAAATTGTGTTTCTCTCTTAAGTACATTTTAAACTAAGATTTAAAACATGTATTTACATTTATCTTACCTCACATACGAACCCGCATTTATATCAATTGAAGTGCCCGTTGCATGATCCGCCAATCCGCTGCAAAGCAAGGTTACCATCGGTGCAATATCTTCTGGCGTAGTAAGTTCATTTAGGGCAATGTCGTTTAATGCAAAGCCTTCGCCGTATTCTTCTAAAATAGCATTGGCCATATCTGTTCTTGTAAAACCCGGAGCAATCAAAAATGCTTTAATGCCTTGCTTGCCGTAATGGCGGGCAATAGATCGGGTAAGGCTTACAATGGCGCCTTTGCTGGCGGCGTAAGCAATATAATCTGTTGTATCACCCCTAAAGGCAGCTCGTGAAGAGATGTTTACGACTCTACCTTGCTGTTGTGTTTTTGCATGCTCCACAAATTCTTTGCATAAAATGCCCACAGCCCGGGTGTTTACTGCAAATGTGTACTCCCAGTTTTTTACCCATTCATCTGTGGGCAAATTATCTGCTGCACTTGGCGAAATACCTGCATTGTTTACGAGCGCCGATATAGGTCCATACTGTGCTACAAGCCTTGGTATAAAGCCACTCACGGCTGCCGCATCCCCTAAATCACAAGCTGCTGTATGACTCAACCCTTTCAATTCAGCTTTCAATTTTTCAGCTTCAGCTTTGTTAGAGTTGTAGTGTATGATCACTTCTGCACCGGACTCTGACAACTGCTTTGCAATGGCTCTGCCAATACCTCGGGATGCACCCGTTACAAGTATTCTTTGATTTTTAAGAGAGATATTCATGGGTTAAAAATAGGTTGTAATTAGTATTCAATGAAATAAATCAGAGGTAGGGGTTGGCGGTACTGTAATTTTAAGCATTATAAAATATTATTAATGATGTGGCCCTATTTAAGCCTACAAGGTTTTTAAAACCTTAAAGGTTTTGCCCAAAACCCCAGTCTCTCTAAAAATAATTTATGCTGATTTTTTGCAGTGCTTAAGCAACTTTAATACTTAGCAATCATATCCATTTTCTTTAATGAAAAATAACAGAAAGCAATAAAAACAAAAAAGAGAGATGTGTTGTGCATCTCTCTTTCTTTTATCCTTTATAAACACTTAAGCATATTTGCGTCGTAGCGGTAAAATTAAAATCTTACCAAGGATATTTATTAGCCGCTATACAAGCATCAGCAATTCTTCTTCTTGCATCTTTGCTGTTAAACGGTGCCATTTTTGTAAAGCGCTTCAAGCCCAACAACATCATGCGTTGTTCATCACCATCAGCAAAAGCGTTGATGGCTTCTTTACCTGCTTTGTTCACAGCATCTACAGCATCGTTTAAATAAACATGCATCATGTCTGTCTGAACCGACACTGCATCTGCACCTTGCTTGTCAGTCATTTTAATTACTCTAAGCAATGCACTTTCTGCATGAAAAGTAGCAATACTCATATCAGCAATGTTCATCAATATTTCCTGTTGGTCGCTCAAGCCCATCATTAGTTTTTGTACTGCAGAACCAGCTACCATCAAGATCGCTTTCTTCATTTGTATTACCGCTTTCCTTTCTGCTGCAAAAGGGGCTTCGTCCTCACTGCCAAAATCCGGAATGCTCATCAATTCTTTGCTCACTGCCATTGCAGGTCCCATCAAATCAAGTTTGCCTTTCATAGCTCGCTTCAACATCATATCTACAGTAAGCAAACGGTTAATTTCATTTGTTCCTTCGTAAATTCTGTTAATGCGACTGTCTCTATATGCACGGCTGATCATGTATTCATCGCTAAAACCATTGCCCCCGTGTATCTGCACACCTTCATCTACAATTACATCTAGTACCTCACTACCATCAACTTTTAAAATAGCACATTCAATAGCAAATTCTTCTGCTGAACCAAGGTGGGCTTCAGCAAACGATTTGCCTGAGGCTATCATTTCTGTTTCTTTATCATCTATCCATTTGCTGGTACGGTATAAAGCACTTTCGCTTACCCACATGCGGGTTGCACATTCTGCAAGTTTGTGTTTGATTGCACCAAAATTGGCAATTTTCGTTTTAAACTGCTCTCTTGTATTTGCATATTCAACCACAGAATGAAAAGCCATTTTAGCACCACCCAATGCTGCAGCACATAATTTTAAGCGACCAATATTTAAGATATTAAAGGCGATAATGTGACCCTTTCCAATTTCGCCCAATAGGTTTTCTACAGGCACATTACAATCTTGAAAATACAATTGCACAGTTGACGATCCTTTAATACCCATCTTGTGTTCTTCTGCACCAAGGGTGAAACCTTCCATGCCACGCTCTAAAATAAATGCGGTGAATTGCTCACCATCTATTTTTGCAAACACGGTATAAACATCTGCAAAACCACCATTGGTAATCCAGCATTTCTGTCCATTTAAAATATAATTTTTACCATCTTCACTTAGCACAGCAGTTGTTTTTGCACTCAATGCATCACTACCAGCGTTAGGTTCGGTAAGTCCGTAAGAACCTTTCCATTCGCCACTGCTTAATTTTGGAATGTACTTTTGCTTCTGTGCATCAGTACCAAAATACAAAATAGGTAAAGTGCCAATTCCTGTGTGTGCAGCTATAGCCACACTAAAAGAAAATCCACCACCCAAGCCTTCATTCACCAAAGTAGAAGTAATAAAATCTTTACCCAATCCACCCAAATCTTCCGGCGTAGATGCGCCTAGCAATCCCTGCTCACCTGCTTTTTCCATCAACGATGGCATAAGGCCGGGTTCCAGTTTATCAATCCGATCAATAACCGGCAAAACTTCTGTATCTAAAAATTGCAGACACATATCTCTTACCATGATCTGTTCTTCATTAAAATCTTCAGGCGTAAAAGTTTCGAAAGCATTGCTTTCTTTAATAAGCCACTCACCGCCTTTAAGTGTTGTAGCTGTTTGTGTTGTTGTGCTCATAATTTGTATATTAAAAGTTATCAGTTTAAATATAGTTGCGAGTTAAATGTTTCGAGTTGTAACTCTTTAATTGTTTCATTATTTTGAATCAAAAAAGTTGAATTTCCTATTTATGCACAAGGTTTTCTAACCCGTAACCCCAAACCCGCAACTCGTCAATTTAGATTATCATACACCCTTTGCAAAACTTCCTTTGCAACTTCTATCTGCCCATTTGATACGCCTAACAGCGCTTCATTTAAAGTTTGGTTGGCCACATCCATGGTTTGGTCCTGTAATTTTTGTGCTTCAGGTGTAATACAGATTCTATTTACACGCCTATCATTTTTGTTTGCCATTCTTTTTACAAGACCTTGCTTTTCTAAATTGTCAACCAACCTTGTAATACTTGGCTTGTCTCTAAATGTCGCATCGCACAATTGCTGTTGGCTAAGCCCGTCCTGCTTCCATAAATGATACAATACACTCCATTGCTCAATGGTTATTTCAATACCAGCCTGCTTAAAATTCTTTTGCAGGCGCCGTGCAAGAGCGGTACTCGCCTTGCCAGTTATAAAACTGTATAATTCTCCTCTTTTAAATTGGTTGTTGGGCATATAGTTGTTTAAACAACTATCTAAAGATAAACAATGATTTTAAATTGCAAAAAATTATTTTTGTTAAGATTAGGACGAAGAAAGGCTTGAACAACAAACAAGTTGTTGTCCAAGCAAATACAGCAGCTATGGTCATCATCGTTGTGTTATTTTAAATCCCGAGTATCGGGACTCACTTGTACAGCATACCATTATTCAGCGTTCAATGCAGGCATTCATTATAATAGCAATCTTACTTACTGTTCTTTATATTGCCCTCATCATATATTATCGTTTTGCCTTTACATCGGTGGATATATATTCTGAGCATGCAAAACATCCTACGCTGCCAACCGCCAACCGCCAACTGCCAACCGTTTCAATCATCATTCCCGCCCGCAACGAAGAACAAAATATATCAACCTGTCTTCAATCCATTTTACAAAACAATTACCCGGCACATTTGTTAGAGATTATTGTTGTAGACGATCATTCAGAAGATTCAACTGCAGCAATTGTAAAAAGCTATTCAAACCAAAACGTAAAACTCATTTCTTTAAAAGATTTTATCGCAGACAAAATAAACAGCTATAAAAAGAAAGCAATTGAAGTAGCGGTCGCACAGGCAACGGGAACACTGATCATTACTACCGATGCAGATTGTATTGTTCCCTTAAAATGGTTACAAACCATTGCTACATTTTACGAAGAAAAGAAACCTGCATTTATTGCCGCACCGGTTACTATTGACTGTGGTTGGAGCTTCATCCAAATATTTCAAAGCCTGGACTTTATGACACTGCAGGGAATAACGGCTGCTGTTGTAAGCAAAAAACAAATGACCATGTGCAACGGCGCCAACATGGCGTATGAACGTGCAGCTTTTTATGAAGTAGGAGGTTTTGCAGGTATTGACAACATTGCCAGCGGTGATGATATGTTGCTTATGCATAAAATAAACGAACGCTATCCTGATCGGGTATTGTTTTTAAAATCGAAAGAGGCCATTGTAAGAACTGCCCCTGTAAACACAATCAAACAGTTCTTTAACCAACGCATCCGCTGGGCAAGCAAAGCAGATAAATACGATGATAAAAGAATACTGCCGCTGCTTGTGTTGGTGTATTTTTTAAATTTAGTAATGTTAGTGTTACCCATTATTGGCCTTTTTAATAACCATCAATATTCAATGTTCAATGTTCAATGTTCAATATTGGGTGTTTGGTTATGGATGCTAATTTTAAAAATAGCAGCAGAATTATTTTTCTTATTTCCTGTTTCCAATTTTTTTGGAAAGAAAGATATTTTGTGGTTTTTTCCATTATTACAGCCTTTTCATATTTGCTACACAATTATTGCAGGTTGGTTGGGTAAGTTTGGAAAATACACTTGGAAGGAAAGGAATGTCAGCTAAAAGCACAAGAAGAAAAAAAGGCAATCCTAGAATTTAAAGATCCTTTTTCCCCTCGTTACTTTTTTAGCTTTTAGCAAAATTTCCAAACAATCCCAATAACCAGACTAAACTTTGTGCTCCTTCTCCTTTTAACTTTGCGCCATTGCGGTTCTTAATATGATTTTTAAATTAAACGATAGCGATATACTATTCCCTGACCCTGCACTCGCAGAGCCCGATGGCTTACTTGCTATTGGTGGAGACTTAAGCCCTGAGCGCTTAATAGCAGCTTATCAAAACGGCATTTTCCCATGGTTTAGTGATGATGATCCTATTTGCTGGTATGCGCCACACGAACGATGTGTTATTTTTCCTTCAAAAATACACATCAGCAAAAGCATGCAGAAGAGTATGCGAACAAAGGAGTTAACAGTAACCAGCAACACTGCTTTCGCCAAAGTAATTGCAGCGTGCAAAAACACCAATCGCAAAGACCAAGATGGTACCTGGATAACAAACGAAATGGAAACAGCCTATATAAAACTGCATGAGTTGGGCATTGCAAAAAGTATTGAAATTTGGCAAAACGAAATACTCGTGGGTGGCATGTATGGGCTGCAAATAAACAATGTGTTTTGCGGCGAGAGTATGTTTAGCCATGTAACCAACGCTTCTAAAACCGCATTAATATGGCTTTGCACACAAACCGATTATACATTACTAGATTGCCAGTTGCACACAGAACATTTAATAAGTATGGGTGCCGAAATGATACCCCAAAAGCAGTTTATGGAAATCTTAAAAAGTTAACTGGAGAAATTAATTATTACTTTCCTTTTCGTATTATCCAATCAAATATTTTTCATTGTACATTGCAACAACGGTAATACATCAAAAAACCCTTTTTGAAAGAACAAGAAAATAACAAACAAAGTATCTGGAAGAAACTCACCAAAAGCAAAACTGCATTGGTAGGCTTGTTCATTATTTTCTTTGCCATATTTGTATGTATTTTCGGCTACATCATTGCGCCAGATGCAAGCATAGATGCTGACCTGCAAACCGTAGAAATACAATCTAAACCGTTTGGTTATAAACAACAGTTTTTAAAAATCCCAATCAATAAAAGCGCCGACCAATCTATTTTCTCTGCATTGTTTTTTGGAAGAGAAATAAAAGACAAATACCTACCAATAAAAAGCTATACCGTAAACGGCAACGAACTTATTGTAAATAAATATGTAGATGATGATACGGCTGTGGTGCAATCATTCAACCTTTCGGAAATAACATCTAACAACCCTCAAAATGTTTCAAACCAAATTGTAACTAAAAAATATTGGCTGGGTACGGACGCCTTTGGTAGAGATATGCTGAGCCGCATTATTATTGGTACGAGAGTGAGCATGATGGTTGGTTTAGTGGCAGTAATAATATCACTTACCATTGGTATATTGTTTGGTGCATTAGCAGGCTATTACAAAGGCAAGACAGACGCTGCTATTATGTGGCTCATAAATGTAACCTGGAGTATTCCTACATTGTTATTGGTATTTGCTATTACGCTTGCGTTGGGTAAAGGGTTCTGGCAAATATTTATAGCGGTAGGGCTTACACTTTGGGTAAGTGTTGCTCGGCTTGTGCGTGGGCAGGTGATGGCAGTTAAAGAATTAGAATATGTACAGGCAGCCCGAGCTTTGGGATATAAGGACAGCCGCATTATTTTAAAACACATACTCCCAAATATCATCGGACCAATTTTAGTTGTAGCTGCGGGTAATTTTGCTACCGCTATAATTATTGAAGCAGGGCTAAGTTTTCTAGGTATTGGTGTGCAACCACCACAACCTAGTTGGGGGTTAATGATTAAAGAGAATTATAACCTCATTATTACGCACAATGCTGCACAGGCATTAATTCCGGGTTTTGCTATTATGTTGTTGGTACTTGCTTTTAATTTAATCGGCACATCGCTAAGAGATGCGGTAGATGTAAAGGTTTAATGTGTTTCAGGTTGTAAGTTACTGGTCGGATATTTCATTAGCCTGCATTTCTTTCATCGCTTTTCTTTTATCTTTCTTCGCACAACACAATCAAATAAATCTAATTTCTACAATCAAACTTTTATCTTCGCAAAAATTATCCAACAATGTTACCAAAGTA
Source organism: Ferruginibacter sp. (assembly GCA_031416275.1). Classification (GTDB taxonomy): domain Bacteria; phylum Bacteroidota; class Bacteroidia; order Chitinophagales; family Chitinophagaceae; genus Ferruginibacter. The sequence goes on from JANOTH010000018.1 coordinate 24,240, forward strand.
CAAACGTATTCTATTAAAACTTTCAGGAGAATCATTAATGGGTGATAAAACTTTTGGGTTAGATCCCGAAGTACTTGCACGTTATGCACAGGAAATAAAGCAGATCACAGAGATGGGTGTGCAGGTAGCAATAGTGATTGGTGGGGGTAATATTTACCGTGGTATGAACGAGGCAGAAACAGGGATTGAAAGAGCACAGGGTGATTATATGGGCATGCTTGCAACTGTAATAAATGGCATGGCTTTGCAGAGTGCACTTGATAAAGTTGGCGTACTTACCAGGTTACAAAGTGCAATTAAAATGGAACAAATTGCCGAGCCTTATATTCGTCGCCGTGCAATGCGACATTTAGAAAAAGGAAGGGTTGTTATTTTTGGTGCAGGCACAGGTAATCCATATTTTACAACAGATACTGCGGGCTCTTTAAGAGCGGTTGAAATTAAAGCAGATATTATTTTAAAAGGTACAAGGGTAGATGGTATTTATTCTGCAGACCCTGAGAAGGACCCTACTGCGACAAAATTTGGCAGAATAACTTTTGCAGATTGTATTTCTAAGAACTTAAAAGTAATGGATATGACAGCCTTTACTTTGTGTATGGAAAATAACTTACCTATTGTTGTTTTTGATATGAATAAAACAGGGAATTTAATGAGTGTTGTTATCGGAGAAAAAACAGGAACATTAGTGAGCTAATAACAAATAACTTTTATACGAAAAGCCACAGAATTCACTGTGGCTTTTTCTATTTCGGGGATAATATTTTACAAAGCGCCTAAGAAAGTTTTAATGTATTCCAAAGATTTTTTTATAGGTGTGATAAAAATGCTTGATGAAGGGGAAGGTCCATTGAACGATGTTGTGGTTACCAGTGAGCCCAAATAATAATCTCCCGCTTGTTTTGAAATAACTACAATTGTTACAGGTCTGTTTCCAGGCAATAGTGGCGACACGAAGGCACGGGTGGAAACGTTTGCTTTTAAGCCAGCAACACATGTTTCATCGTTAAAAGAAATATACGTCGCTGTGTTGGTATTTGTATAATTTGAAGGAAGTTTTAAAGTTAGAGTTGTCTGCCCAATTCCAGCTATATCCATAAAGTGTGCGGTTTGCACATATTGGGTTTTGTTGGTTTCTATTTCGTATCCTGTAGCTGTACTGTTAGATCTATTGAAGTTTGTGTCAGTATTTAATATCCAATTAGTTCCATTAACCGAGTCGGCATTAAAAATTTTATTTAATTGAAAAGGACTTGATGCAGTAAACTTAACAGTGATCTTATTACCCTGTGCTATGGATAAGTCATTTCCATTAGTTTTTAAATTTAAATAGAAAGCACCACCACTCACCAAAAGTCTATCGTTACTTATTGTAGGCAAATCATTAGCAATAAAATCGCCTTTTTTAGTTGCAAGTAAACTTTCTTTCATAATTATGCCACTTGATAATATAGTACCGTTTTTTGCTAAACTATTATTAGGAATCGTTAATGAAAGAACACCTGAAGAAAAAGAGAAATTTGCATTACCATAAGAAAAACTATCTTTCACCCGTACAGTCCTCAAATCATTTCTGAGAGAAAATAAGGAAGCGTTGGGTGTTATGTTGCTTTGCCAAACAGTATCAATATTTGCTTGAAAATTATCTGGGATAAAGGCATCAATATTTTTTTGACAACTGCCTAAAACCACCAGCATGGTTGTACAAAAAATAATGTTTATAAGTGTTTTCATAATTTAAATATGTATTTGTATAGATGCTTATTACAAATAAAATGTTGCCCTATCTAAAAATCCATTCTTACACCTAACCTTACACCGGCAGTATGAAACTTTTCTTTGAGAGAAATTTCAGGCTTTGTTGCAGGAGATAAAGCAACTTTAATGTAAGGCTCACCCATCAAGTGAATGCGGTCGTTTAACTTATAATAAATTGATGCTGCACCAATAAAACTAACACCTGTTTTTGTTTTATACTGATAAATAGAATTTGATTTATTAGAGGAGATATCAACTGCGGTGCCATTTTTATCTAGTACAAATCCTTTTTGAGAACTGTTAATGTTGATCATTGCACCTATGTTTATATTGCTGTGTATTCTGCCGTTGCCAACCTCGTAGCCTACAGAAATCGGAATATCAATACTCTTATGTTTGTTGGTACTTGTTTTATAGAGCCTACCGCTTTGTAAAAAGCTTCCAGTAGTATCTCCATTACTATTTATGATGTAAATGTTTTGAATTATTGTTCCCTTGTTAGAAGTAAACTGCTCGTTTATCTGGCTATAGTTTAAACCCGCTCTAAAACTCATTCCGCTTCCAAAAACCCTGGTATATCTTATTCCTGCACTATAAGCAAAAAGATATTTAATACTTGCTTTTCTTTGTTGTAAGTAAACAGAGTTTGCTGTATCTGATAAGCTTCTAAAAACATAATCAGGCCCGCCATATATTTCTATATATCGCTTATTCCCTGCTGCATTTTTTTCTACTTCCGGGCAAGGTATAAATGGACTTACAGGTAATTTTCTATATTGTAAATTCGGACTAAAAAAACTACTTCTTAAAAGCGTTACATTAAAAATTTGTCTATTGATAATGTTTTTGGTGTTGAATTGGTTTGTATTGTCTTCGTTATTATTTTCTATTACTAAAAGGGATTTGTCAAATGCTTTTTGTATAATAGGTTTAGAGTGAAACCCAGCTTGCGTTTTATTTATTGGAATATTTTTTTCAGTGTTATCGTTATCAAACAGCAACGGATAAATTTGTGTATTTGCTTGTAATGTTGGCGTTACCTTATTCTTTTCTGAAATTGTTTTTTTGTTAGCAACATCAGCTTGGGTAAGTTTTTTATTGTCGTTATTTATGGGAGAGCTTGTATTGACTTTATTGTAGAAATAAAAACCAAGTCCTGTGCCTGTCAATAAAATAAGCCCAAGTATTAATCCCTTAGTCATGTTATTAAACCAGAATGCCACAGGTTTTTTTCTGTCCCTTTCTGCCATGATATTGTCCCAAATATGTGGGGGCACAGCCGGCCTTGCGTTGGCCAACTGTTCTTTTACATGGTTATCAAATAAATTATTTATCATACCGCAACTTTTTGTGTTTGTATTATTTCTCTCTGTAACATTTGCCTTGCTTTTACCAATTGGCTTCTACTTGTACCGGGCTGTATACCCAACATATTTGCAATTTCATCGTGTTGAAAACCTTCAATAACATATAAATTAAAGATGATTCTATAACCGTCGGGTAGGTTGTGTATTAGAACAAGCAAATCCTTTTCTGTTAAATGGTTAAATGCCGGCACGTCGTTGCTATCGGCAACGGTAACATCTTTTACTTCTTCTACAGAAAGCTCTTTACTATATCGGCTCACTGAATACTTTTTTAACGCCGTATTTACTACTACTCTCCTCATCCACCCTTCAAAAGAGCCCTCCCCCTTAAATTGTCCTATTTTATTAAATATTTTAATAAAAGAATCTTGCAGAATATCTTCTGCGTCCTCTTTATTACGGGCATAACGCATACACACGCCCAGTAAGAGCGAAGCATAACGATTAAACAGGCTTTTTTGGCAAAGCGCATTGTTATTTATGCAACCTTTTATTATGTCAATATCTGTCAATATTTTAGGGTTGATAGGTCAGCTTTATCTTGTAGATACTATATACAGCTGATTTGCTGCCTTGCGTTAAATATACAATTAATAATAGCTTTGTATATATAGCGTTATAGGTAAAATAAAATTGTGTTTGTTTAAAGTAAAGTTTTACGGGTGTACTTTGCACCTAACTAGTTGTTATGGATTATGAGAAAAAAATAAGGATGTTGGTTTCTGAGAATGAGTTTTTGCAGCTGCAGCTGGAAGATATTAACCTCGAGCTTAGGAAAAAAGATGAAGAAATTGATTTGCTTGCTGATGAGGGTGAAACTGCGGCCTTTTTAAGAAGTAAAATCGACAGTAACCTAATTGAAATTGAACAGCTTAAATATTATGTTGAGCAGGCTAGCCAAAAAAGTGTTGGGCTAGAAATGTTGAACGAAGAGTTAGAGATAGATCTGCTAAACCAAATGAAGGGTAGGCAAAAAGACCAGTCGACCCTTAAAGAAATGACTTCAATTAAAGCAAATTTTGAGGTAGTAACAGAAGAATTAAATGAAGCCGCTACGTTGTATAAAAAGCTGCAGGTATTAAAAGAAAAGTTATCGGAAGCTAATAGCATAGCATCACTTAAAGAAATTGAGAATGCGGAATTAAAAAAAGAAGTGGAAGAACAGAGAGAACTTATTGAACTTTTAAAAGCTAAAAAACAAAGCTAAATACCGATATTAATTACAAAAATCAAATATGAACTCAATAGCAGACATTAGAAAAGACTACAAGCTTCGCTCTTTTTTGGAGGAAGACGCTGCAGAAAGTCCTTTTGTACAATTTACAAATTGGTGGAATGATGCGCTCGCCAGCAATATAGATGAAGTAAATGCAATGACATTAGCCACCGTTAATGACACAGGTAAGCCTTCCGCAAGAATTGTTTTGTTGAAAGGTATGAGCGATGAAGGATATGAATTTTATACAAACTACGAAAGTGATAAAGCTAGAGAGATTGCAGGAAACAATAACGTGGCGCTTATATTTTTTTGGAAGGAACTTGAGCGGCAGATAAGAATAGAAGGCACCGCTAAAAAAGCTCCTGCAAATGTGAGCGATACCTATTTCAATAGTCGACCTGTTGATAGCAGAATTGGTGCATGGTCTTCACCGCAAAGTAAAATTATACCTTCAAGATCATTTTTAGAAGAGAATGTAAAAGCGAATAAAGAAAACTTTGAAGGAAAAGAAATTACAAGGCCTGAGTTTTGGGGTGGTTATATTGTTGAACCTGTTTTGTTTGAATTTTGGCAGGGACGTTCTAACAGATTACATGATAGGATTGAGTATGTAAAAAACGAAGACAAATGGATTAAGAGGCGATTGGCACCATAAATAACACGTAATAAAAAAGGCGAATGAAAAATTCGCCTTTTTTAATTTATTTTGCTTTTTTTGCAGCCGGTTTTTTTTCTTCAACAGCTTTTGGTGCTGCTACTTTTGCAGCTTTTGGCGGCGCTACTTTTGTTGCAACTTTTGCAGGTCTAGATTTTCCGAAAGACCCCGCTTTGGTTTTTCCTTTTTTGGTTTTAATATCACCACGTCCCATAATTTGTATTTTTATTATTTATTAAAGTTATAAAAAAAGCAAGACACTACTGCATCTTGCTTTTAAAATGTTTTTTGTAAAACTAGATTTTAGAAGACAATTCTTTACCTGCTTTAAACTTAGCAACTTTTTTTGCTTTGATTTTAATAACCGCACCAGTTTGTGGGTTACGACCGTTACGTGCAGCTCTTTTAGAAACAGAAAAAGTACCGAAGCCTACTAGGGTAACTTTATCGCCTTTCTTTAAAGTTTTTGTAACAGCATCTACAAACGCATCTACAGTTAAGTTAGCTTGAGTTTTGGTGATACCTGCGTCTTCTGCAATTTTTGCAATTAATTCTGCTTTGTTCATAATGAGTTTTTTGAAAATTTATAGTAAGACAAATATATAGGGTTTTTGATTGAAACAATTTTTTTTTGATACTTTTTTGAAAGATTTAAAAACGGCTACAATGCGCTGTGCGTGTGTATTACAGACGTAATTTTACGTAGGCTTTAAAAGGAATGAAATGAGAAGAAAATTCGTAATGCAGTACAGTATTGGTTTTCAGTGTGGTTACAGGCTTACAACCCAATACCTGTAAGGTTTTTAAAGGAGTAAAAATATCAACCAAGTGGCCTTGGCAGTTTTGCACATTTACTCCACAATTTGCATAACAGACCTGATTGAGATAAATTTATCACCCCATTTATTAAAAGCATGCTGTCGCATTTTTGCAGCAAACTTTTCTATATATTGATTATAGATTGCTTTACTGTCTGCAGATAATTGAAGCGCATAAGTCGGTCCCTCTTCTTCATCTATTTCTAACAATTTTACAATTTTAAAATCTGTAAAACAACCTGTATCTAGTATCTCTTTTACATGTACATCTTTCAACCATTGCAACCAGTCATTTGCAATGTCACTGCGCACTTTTGTCGTAACGTTATATATGATCATGCTGTTTTTATTTCTAAAAAAATTGGACAATGGTCGCTGTGCTTTACATCAGGGTAAATTGCCGCACTTACAAGTTGCTTACGCAAAGGTTCGGTAGCTGTTATGTAGTCTATGCGCCAGCCTTTGTTGTTTAATCGAACGCTCGGAAAACGTTGGCTCCACCAGCTGTAATGATGCGGTTCTTTGTTAAATTCTCTAAATGTATCAATCCACCCCGAGCCTAAAAATTGTGTCATCCATTCTCTTTCTTCAGGCAAAAAACCCGAAGACTTTTTATTGCCTTTTGGATCGTGAATATCTATTTCGTTGTGGGCTATGTTGTAATCACCACAAAGAATTATTTTAGGATTTGTTTTCTTTACTTGATCAAGATAGTCCTGCATTTCTCTGAGCCAAATATATTTGTATGCTTGTCTTTCATCGCCCGATGTACCGGATGGGAAATAGGCGTTTATTAATTTTACCTCGCCAAACTGTACCTCAATTACCCGGCCTTCAAAATCGCTCATTTCATATCCACTACCAATTTTTACAGCATCGGGTTTTATTTTGGTAAATACTGCTACACCGCTATAACCTTTTTTTTGTGCACTAAACCAATGGTGGTGAAAGCCGAGATCTTCCAACATTTTTACATCAACATCTGTATGCGCAGCTTTGGTTTCCTGTATGCAAATAACATCCGCAGGGTTAGAAGCTAACCATTCAATAAATCCTTTTTTAATAGCAGAACGAATGCCGTTTAGGTTGTACGAAATGATGCGCATGTTTTGTATTATATTATGGCTTGTATATAGCTTTCAGCGGTAGCTGTATGGAAAGTAATTTTAGGTCTATTGCCTCGTCTAACTTTGTATAAATAGCAGCTTGCCATTCTCCTGTATCGTCTTTGCTAAAACAATGAACAGAATAAACTTCTGGTTCTACGATAATATAATATTGTAAAGAATTAATTTTTTGGTACTGAATAAACTTGTCTACAGTGTCGTATTTTCTTGTGCTATCACTGAGCACTTCTATAATTAATGATGGGTGTTGTTTGATGTATTTATTTTCTTTATCAGATTCATTATTTGTGATAAAGACATCGGGATAAGTATAATATTCTTCGCCTTGGATTTTACATTTTACATTTTCAAAATAAATTTTAGTTGAAGAATTATCTAGTAAAGCCCTAAAATAGAAATAAAGATTTCCGACTATTTCATTGTGCAAATCAGATGTTCCGGACATATCGTATAATTGACCGTTAATAAATTCGTGTCGAATGTCAGACGCTTCATCTAACAAAATATATTCATCCAGCGAATAAATTTTATCGTCTATAGATTGTATCATACAATTCGTTTTATCAAATTTACGGTTTTATATATATTATTCCATTATAGGTCTCAACCATCTCTCCATCTCTTCAATGGGCATTTTTTTGCGATTGGTATAATCATCAAATTGGTCTTTGTCAATTTTGCCCACACCAAAATATTTGCTTTGTGGGTGTGCAAAATACCAACCGCAAACTGATGATGCAGGGTACATTGCCAATGACTCAGTTAAATGAATTCCGGTAGCTTCTTCGCCACCAAGCAATTCAAACAATTTGTGTTTTTCTGTATGGTCAGGGCAAGCCGGATAACCAGGTGCAGGGCGAATACCCGAATATTCTTCTTTAATTAATTGTTCGTTTGATAATTGTTCATCTTTTTCGTAACCCCAAAAATCTGTTCTGGTTTTCTTGTGCAATACTTCTGCAAATGCTTCTGCAAAGCGATCTGCCAAAGCCTGCAACATTATTTTATTGTAATCATCTAAGTTCTTTTCAAACTTCTTTATGTGTGGTTCTATGCCTTCAATTGTTACGGAGAATGCCCCCATAAAATCTTTTGATGGGGAAACGAAATCAGCGAGCGATAAATTCGGTTGTCCTGCAGCTTTTTTTGCCTGCTGGCGTAAAAACTGCAATTCAATATTTTTGTTTATTAAAACCGTATCCGGTGCTGTTCTTTCAGCTTCCCAAAAACCTATAACGCCTTTTGCCTGCAACCAATTTTCATCAACGATTTGTTTCAATAATTTTTTTGCATCATTGTACAAATCTGTTGCTTGCTTGCCCACAACTTCGTCAGTTAATATCTGCGGATAATTTCCATGCAACTCCCATGCAATAAAGAATGGTTTCCAATCTATGTATTCAGCAATTTCTGCTAATGGATAATTGTAGATTTTTTTTGTTCCTGTAAAAGCTGGTGTTACAGGGTTGTAATCATCCCAATCTATTTGTACCCCATTTTTTTGCGCATCTGCAAACGGCATAAATTGTTTTACAGTACGCTTGTTATCAAAATCATTTTTTAGATTGGTATATTCTGCTTTTAAATTTTCTAAAAAAGTGATTTTATTTTCTTTGTTCAATAAACTACCTGCAACTGTTACACTCCTACTTGCATCTAATACATGTACAACTCCATTTGGGTACTCAGGTGCAATCTTAACGGCAGTGTGCATCCGGCTCGTTGTGGCGCCACCAATCAATAATGGTATGTCCATTTTAAGGCGTGTCATTTCTTTTCCAATATGCACCATTTCATCTAGCGATGGAGTTATCAATCCGCTCAAACCAATAATATCTACATTGTGCTTTTTTGCTTCTGATAATATTTTATCTGCAGAAACCATTACCCCCAAATCAATAATATCATAGCCATTGCAACCAAGTACAACACCTACAATGTTTTTTCCGATATCATGCACATCACCTTTTACTGTTGCCAATAATATTTTTGCAGCACCAGCTGTTTCTTCATTTACGGTACCTGCAGTTATATGTGCTTGTTTTCTATCTTCTTTTTCTTGTTCAATAAATGGTGTAAGTACCGCCACGGCTTTCTTCATTACTCTCGCACTTTTTACAACCTGCGGCAAAAACATTTTTCCTGCGCCAAACAAATCGCCCACTATATTCATACCATCCATCAAGGGTCCTTCAATTACTTCCAACGGACGAGCATAAGCAAGCCTAGCCTCTTCAGTGTCAATCTCAATAAAATCAGTTATGCCATTTACCAACGAATGAGCTAATCTTTTTTGTACATTTTCTTCTCTCCATCTTTCATCTTTTACAATTTCTTTTCCTTTGGCCTTTACTGTTTCTGCAAAGTTGATGAGGGCTTCTGTTGCTTCGTTGTTATCATTATTTTTATTAAGCAAAACATCTTCGCAAAGTTGTTTAAGCGTTGGTTCTATGTCATCGTAAATTACAAGTTGGCCTGCGTTTACAATTCCCATATCCATTCCTGCTTTTACGGCATGGTATAAAAAAACGCTGTGTATTGCTTCTCTTACGTGGTCGTTACCTCTAAAAGAAAACGATACATTACTTACCCCACCACTCACCTTTGTAAGCGGCATAAGTTTTTTAATTTCTCTAGTGCCTTCAATAAAATCTACTGCGTAGTTGTTGTGTTCTTCAATACCTGTTGCTACCGCAAAAATGTTTGGGTCAAAAATAATTTCTTCGGGAGCAAAGCCAACTTGCTCCGTTAGTATTTTATAAGCTCTATGGCAAATTTCTACTTTACGATCTTTGGTATCAGCCTGTCCTTTTTCATCAAAAGCCATTACAATAACGGATGCGCCAAATGCCCTGCAAACATGTGCTTGTTCAATAAATTTTGCTTCGCCCTCTTTCATTGAAATAGAGTTGACAATACATTTTCCCTGTACACATTTTAATCCCGCCTCTATAATTTCAAATTTAGAAGAGTCAATCATGATGGGAATCTTAGCGATATCGGGCTCTGCTTGTACTAGGTTTAAAAAGGTGGTCATTGCTGTTATGCCTTCCAACAATGCATCGTCCATATTAATATCTATTATCTGTGCACCGCCTTCTACCTGTTGGCGTGCAACGGATAAGGCTTCTTCATAAAGTCCATCTTTTATAAGGCGTGCAAATTTTTTACTGCCCGTTACATTGGTGCGTTCACCAACGTTTATAAAATTTGTCTCGGGCCGTACTACAAGTGGTTCTAAACCGCTTAGTCGTAAATATGGGTGGATAGTATTCATTTTGTTTAACCACAGAGTCTTCAGAGTTAATCACTGAGTAGCACTGAGTTTGAATTTAATTTTTTGTTTGACTAATAAGCGTAATGAAAAAGCAAAAAAGCTTTGTTTAAACAATTATTCTTTTTATTCCGTTCTTCAAGCTTGATGTTTTAAAATTTAATAACAGACCAATTTTGCATTCAGAAAGCTTTAGGTATGTTATTAACTGTGCGGTATGAACATCAGTGAAACATTCCACACATTTTATTTCAACTACAACTCTTCTTTCCACTAATAAATCTAATCTATAACCAATGTCCATTTTTATTTCCTCATAATACAAAGGCATTGGTTTTTCTTTTTCTGTGTAGATACCATTTTTATTCAAGTCATAAAACAAGCATTCTTTGTACGATGATTCCAGCAAGCCCGGACCCAAAGCAGAATGGACTTTAAAGGCATATTTTAATATTTGTTCTGTAAGTTGATTTATATCTTCCATAAACACTCTTTAAACTCTGTGCAAAACTTCAAAAACTCTGTGGTTCAATTTAACCTATGCTCAGAACAGGCAATTTCCTCGCTTCAAAATTGCTCACCGCATCTGCTATATGTTTTATATGCTCTGGTGTAGTGCCGCAGCAACCACCTACTATATTTAACCAGCCTTCTTTTGCCCACTCCTCAATAATATGTGCCGTTTCGTGCGGCTGCTCATCGTATTCACCAAATGCATTTGGCAGCCCGGCATTTGGATATGCAGATGTAAAACAATTCGCAATTGCAGAAAGTTCCTCTACATGCGGGCGCATTTCCTCCGCACCCAACGCACAGTTTAATCCAACGCTTAACGGATTTGCATGCATGACAGAAATATAAAAAGCTTCCAATGTTTGTCCGCTCAAAGTTCTGCCCGATGCATCCGTTATGGTACCCGAGATCATGATCGGCAATTCGGCCCCCCTACCCCCCGAAAGGGGGTTCTTTCTAAAATAATTTTTAATGGCATAAATAGCAGCCTTAGCATTCAATGTGTCAAAAATAGTTTCCACTAAAATAATATCTACACCACCGTCTACCAACCCACTAATCTGTTCTGTGTAAGCGGCGGCAACTTCATCAAAAGTGACAGCTCTAAAGCCCGGGTTATTTACATCAGGCGACAACGATAATGTTTTATTAAGGGGCCCGATTGCACCTGCTACAAAACGAGGTTTAGCTGGATTTAATGCTGTGTATTTATCAGCAGCATGACGAGCGCATTTTGCCGATGCTACGTTTAATTCATAGGCAAGCGACTGCATATCATAATCTGCCTGCGCAATGCTCGTGCTGCTAAAAGTATTCGTTTCAATAATATCTGCACCAGCTTCCAAATACAATTCGTGTATGCCCTCAATTATTTGTGGATTGGTAATACTCAACAAATCGTTGTTGCCTTTTACATCGGTCTGCCAATCTTTAAAACGCTCGCCACGATAATCTGTCTCTTCCAGTTTATGCCGCTGTATCATAGTACCCATAGCACCATCAATAATAAGAATACGCTCTTTCAATATTTCTTTAATATCCATAACAATTATTTTACAACATCATTACATGCTGTGTAAATAAAATTTAAACTGATTATTAAACGATTTGCAGATCCGCAGGTTGAGAAGAATTACAGGAAATGTGCTTCGTTTATTAGTTCAGTTGTTTAAAAATGTAAGGGGGTGAACAATAAACAAATCCTGCCGCTTACAGTGCAAAGCTATGCTAACAATGCAATACGGCAAAATGAAATACGAAAATTTTACGAACTCGTAATATAATGCTCTACAGCAATCCTATTGCTAATGCTCTTTGCAAGTGTCATTTCATCTGCATATTCTAATTCACCACCAAAAGAAATTCCGCGGGCAATAGTGGTGATTTTTACTTTCACCTCTTTAAGCTTTCTACCAATATAGTAAATGGTTGTATCGCCCTGTATATTTGGGTTTAATGCGAAGATCACCTCCTCTACCTCCTCTGTTTTAATTCTTTCTACCAAAGCATCAATGGTTAATTGTTCAGGCCCAATACCATCTAGCGGAGAAATAATACCACCGAGAACATGGTAAAGACCATTAAATTGTTGGGTACTTTCTATGGCAATTACATCCCTAATATTTTCTACTACGCACAATAAATGTTGTTGGCGCATTGGGTTAATGCAAATATTGCAAACCACTGTGTCTGACACATTATAGCACCGACTACAAAACTTAATTTCGTTGCGCATTTTACTTAATACATGGCTAAATTGCTCTACCTCTGCTGTTTCTTTTTTTAGGAGATATAGCACCAACCTCAGTGCAGATTTTTTGCCTATGCCCGGTAATTTGGCAAACTCATTTACCGCATTTTCTAAAAGTTGAGAGGAAAATTGCATAGCTGCAAAAATAACTGTTTTGTAAATTCTTTATTAAAATGTTGCTACAGGTTTATCTCACGCTCATTGTCCCAGTCTGCACGTACAGATAATTTTTGAGGCAGGGCAACAACAATTTCTGGTTGTACTTTTTTTGAATAGTTACCAGGCGTCCATTTGCCGTTCTTATCGTTGTCATATAAAATACGGACAGTATATTCTCCCGGTGGGAATAACGTATTTGTATAGGTAGATGAAGTAATTGGGTATGCATATTTTACACTTTCTCCAGATACAAACTGCAGTACCGGGTTTTTGGAAAGATCGATATCATTAAAACGAAGCGTAAGTTTTCCATATTCTTCTGTTCGTTTTGTATTAAACTTTGTTGTATCACTCTTAAGAAGTTTTGCATTTGATGAATCTTGCACAGCGTCTTTATCAACAACTAAAACAAGGGCAGCATCAGGTTGCCAGTTGGTTGTAATAATTATTTTTTTTGCTGTGCTATCTGTTGAATACCGCACGGCTGTAATTCTGTTATTAAGCGTATCAGTTAGATAAATTTTTGTGGTATCAAAAATTTTAATTGGGTTGCTAAAGCTTATCTCCAGCGGCTCCAACAAGTCCTTAGACCCCTGAATGTTATTACTAACCCTTAATTTTTTGTCAATTACGGGTTTTGCTGTGCTACCGCTTCTGTTCTCTTTTGGTAGTTCTTCTGCGTAAGCTAATAAAGTGATGTTCTCTTCTTTTAAAGTAGAAACTTCATCTTCTAAAAACGCAAATGTTTCTGAAAGTGAGTTGTATGTTTTGCCACCATCACCATCTTTTAACGCATATATTTTAAAAGAAGCCGGGGGTAAATTTGAAAAATTAAAAGTTCCGTCGCTGTTTACTTTTGCAATGTAATTAGGCTTCCTTTGTTTTACGGTGCTATCAGCCGCATTCCTGTAAAGTGTAACAAGCATAGTACTATCAAAGCCACCGGTTTCTGCAATTATTACCCTTCCTTTCAATGTTAGAGAATCTAAAGAACTGCCGGTTGAAAAAACATAGGTTAAGTTTTGTAAAACATTGTTTTCATTAATGTCTCTTACAGCGTTGCCGAAATTAATATTGTAAGTTGTATTGGGTAAAAGTGTGTCTCTAAACTTTAACGTGATGCTGCGAGGGCTCGCAACAATTGAAGGGTTTCTGTTTTGAAGTGGAGAAATGAGTAGGTTTTGTTGAAGGTCTGCAACATCTATATATTCATCAAACTCGAGTATTATCTTGTTACTCGTTACGTTTCTGCTGCCGTCAATCGGTATTGCTCTTATTAATTTTGGCGCAAGTGTATCTTTTGCACCGCCTGTTGGCATACCTACTTGGGCGCAACCTGTAGACAATACACTTGAAAAAATAATTAAATAGAGTATAAAAAAGGAAAATATAATTGACGGTAATTTCATTATTTTTATAACTGAATTTTACCAAAAATAACTCGATAATATTTAACCTTTTAATTTATATCAAAACAAAAAGTTATAAATACTAAAGTCATACAAGATTTCGGATCAATAAAAGTTAGCAGCTAAATAAACCTTATGAAGAATTTTTTAATATTAATGTTTTGCCTTGCACTACAAAAATCATTTGGGCAAGCTTACGAAAGCAAAGTTGATTATAATAAAATACAACAAGCCGCTGTGGTAAACGAATATAATTACCCAGAACAAATAGTTGAAAAAACACTGCGTGATAAGTTAGAAAAGATGGGGAATAAAACAAAAACTAACAGAGGGTTTATTACTATATCTAATGCGATTGTTGGTGAAATTAGCAGCAAGCCAATGGAGTATGCCTTTAAAGTAGATAGAAAAAGCAGAAAAGAGAATACCATCACTTTGTTATCAGTAATTATTAATGAAAATGGCGTTAATGTTACTGCAGATAATATTTCCAGCTTAAAAACTTTTTTAGCAGAGCTTACGCCATCTATAGAAGCTGTCAATTTAGATTTTATGGTGAATGAACAATACGATGCTGTTGTAAAATCTCAAAAGAAATTACAGAACCTGCAAGATGACCAAGCATCTATGGAAAGGCGAATTCGAAACCTGCAAGATGACATTAAAAAAAATGCTAAAGACCAAGATGATATGCAGAAAGAAATTATTAGGCAGCAGGAAGTTTTAGATGCGCTGAAAGCAAAGAAAATAGGTGGATAAAATTAAAGAGCCTGCAAAATTTACAGGCTCTTTTCATTAGTTTCTTCAATAATTATAGACTTTCATCTTCTATATCTTCTAAATCGTGCAGCTCAATGGCGAGCTCATTGTTTTTTACAAAATTGCACCAATGGCAATCTTCTTTGCCGCATCCGGTGTAAAAATCTTTGTTTTGTATCTTATCCCAAGTGTCTGCAATTTGTTCTCTCACTAAATTGGTGTCTTCAGGTGTTATTACAATCTTTTCTTTGCGGTATTCCTTCTTTTTATCGGGCTCTACAAAATCAAATTCTGTGCTGATAACTTTCCAATCTTTTAGGTCATAATTATCAATCAATATTTTGTAGAAAACAGCCTGGCGCCAGTAATTTCCACCTTCTGGCTTTTTATCGTTAGGTCCTTTTAAAGATGGTAGGGCTTTGTCAATATCACCTGTTTTATAATCGACCACGTTAATATTTTTGCCATCAAACTCGAGTTTGTCCATTTTACCTTTAAGAGGAACTCCATCAACAACTACACCTTTTATGTTTCTTTCAATGGCCACTACTTTTGTCCAGGTATTTATGTATTTGCTGTAATAATTGGAGAGCACTTCCTCACCATATTCCATCCGACGGGCAAAAGATTCTTTGGTAAAATTTTCTCTGTGCCTGCGCATATACCATTCAAAATCTGCCATCATATCATCTTTGCTGCCAAATTTTTCTTGCCCGCCATCTTGCATTTTCTTAAATAATCTTTCAATGGCATAATGCACTGCACTACCAAATTCGGTTGCTTCATTTTTGCCAGAAGGAATGCGAATAAGGTTGTTGTAATAAAACTGTAACGGGCATTTTAAATAATTGTTTAGTGCGGTTACGTTCATGGCAAACTTGCTCAGCAAACCGTCGATAAAATCATCTTCGTCATGCGCAATTTCCGGCGCTTGTGCGGTAAACTGCAGTAAATTAAATTCCGCCATTTCTTCTGCAGATATGTTTACATTTTCTACCGGCAGTTGGTGCGTCTCTTGAATTTCTGCAATAAAAACAGATGGCTCCAAACCTTTTGCATCGTTGCTGAATTTGGCATAAGAAATGTATAAATGTTTTTCAGCCCTGGTGAGTGCCACATAAAATAACCTCCGTAATTCTTCTCCCTCGGCTGCCTCGCTTGGTGTTGAGCTGAACATCGTATCAGGAAATTTGTAACCTCCTCCAGGCTTTCTTTTCTTCTCCCAAAAAGAAGCATTCACACCTGCAAAAAATACGTACTGAAACTCTAATCCTTTGGATCCATGCGCCGTTAATAAATTCACAGCTTTTTCATTGCCCGACACTTCTGTTAGCGGCAACGGCAATGCTTCTTTCTCCATCAAATCTATAATAGCAATAAAGCCTTTTAAATCTAAATAAGGGTTGCGGCTCGTTTCTTCTTTTACAAAATCAAACAATGCTGTAAGCAATTGCAGCAATTTTAATTTTTGTGGGTGTTGAATAATGTAGGGCAATACACCCGCATTACGAATAATATTATCCAGCAGTTGTTGCAAGGAAACATTCGCCACATCGCTCATTAAGGTTTCAATGATGCCACTAACTGTTTTTAATTTAGAATTGATGCCGGTGTCAAAAAGATCCCGAGCCGGTTGGTTGGCTTTGTCGTACAATAATCGCCTGATGGAAACAGCATTATCACCATATTTTTTGCCACTCACTTCCACCGCAAGTTTTGCAATTTCTATTGGTGGAATTTTATAAAGATCATAATGCAAAATTTCGAATAACAATTCATCGCCGCCATAAGATGTATCATGTTCTGCATTTAAATACCGCATAATGGTGAGCACCTTATTTATAAAAGCATCCTGTAAAATATTCACGCTTCTCTTGCTGTAAATAGGAATTTGTTGTAGCCTGCAATATTGTGCAAGCGCTTCGCCGTATTTATTTTCTTTATAGATCACAGCAATTTCTCCTGCCGGTATTCCATCTTGTAAAAGCTGATGAATAGCAACTGTAATGCCAGCCATCTCTTCTTTTACTGAATTATATTCTCTTATTTCAGGATGGTTTGTAAGCAGTTTTTTTTCTGCGTGTGCTGCAATTAATTCTTTGCTTAACCCTGGTATTTGTGTTACGAGCCGCTCAGTATTTTTGCCAATAAGTGTTTTGGAAATATCTAAAATGGGTTGTGTACTTCTGTAATTATTGGTGAGTACTACGGTAATTAAATCAGCCGTATAATTGTTTGCAAAGCCAAGCATGTTCTCCACATTTGCTCCCTGAAAACGATATATACTTTGATCATCATCTCCCACAACAAAAATATTCGGCACTTCCCAATAACCAATAAGTTGCTGTACAAGTTTGTTCTGAGTACCGCTTGTATCCTGGTATTCATCTACTAAAACATATTGAAAACGCTCCTGGTAATTTGCTAGTATATCTGGGTTTTCTTCAAAGGCTTTTATAACCCAATTTATCATATCATCAAAATCGTAACGGTTGCGTTCCCGCATTAATTGTTGGTAATTTTCAAATTCATTTACGGCTGCCCGTAGTTTTTCTTTCTTCTCTATTTCTTCATCAATTTTATCTTGCCGAACATCACCTTTTTTAAATTCTTTGGTGGCACGTTTTGCAATGTATTCATCACGCAGTGGCAGGTCAGCAATGTACTCGTCTATCCGCTCGTTAATAAAATCTGCTCTCCAACCTTCCCTTTTCATGGTAGAAAATAAATTGCGCAGGTTGTTTATTTCAAAATATACATCGCCTCTGTATCGCTTTAGTGGATGGTTTTTTGGAAAGTTATCTATGAGTGTTTTAAAGAGTTGAATATTTTCCAGTTCAGAAATTGCATCCAGTGAATTTTTTTCGAAAAGCGATAAATTGTCTTGTATAACATCGTTGCAAAAAGCATGGAAAGTATAGATGTTTACTTTGTATGCATCGGCTCCAATAAACTGCTGTAATCTGCGTCGCATGGCAATAGCACCTGCATCTGTATAAGTAAGGCACAGTATGTTTTCTGGGGCATTATCTGGCTCCAACAATATTTTGCCAATACGTGCTGCAAGTATTTGGGTTTTGCCTGTGCCCGGTCCTGCAATTACCATTACGGGGCCTTGGGTTGTATCTACCGCAAGCTGTTGTTCTTTATTTAATTTGCTGTACTCTTCGTTAAATTTGCGCTGAAGTTGTTGACGATATGCCTGCATGTAATGTGTTTTGTAAGTATAAATTCTGCCGCTGAAAAGTAATTAAAAAGACGCTATCAAAAATTAATTTTTACACAAACAGTAAATAAAAAAATGAGTAAAGTTTATAACCTGAGCACCGTTCAATTTATACCGTGTTCTTTAGAAAAAGCGTGGGAGTTTTTTAGTAACCCTGCAAATCTTAAAACGATAACACCTGCCAAACTAAATTTTAAAATACTTTCCAAAAATTTAGGCACCATTTACCCGGGCCAAGTGATTGAATACAAAGTGCATCCTATTTTGGGTATTCCATTGTATTGGATGACTGAAATTACACATGTAGAGCAACATAAGTTTTTTGTAGACGAACAGCGCTATGGGCCATACACTATGTGGCACCACCAGCATCATTTTAAAGAAGTACCCGGCGGTGTAGAAATGACGGATTATGTACACTACAAATTACCATTTTGGTTTTTGGGAGATATTGCGAATGCGCTGTTTGTAAAGAAGCAAATCGCAGAAATTTTTGAGTATAGAGTTATGAAGGTGGAAGAGATATTTGGTAAGGGAAAAAATTAATGATCCCCCTTCCACCCCGTTAATTCATACACGTAAAAATTGTAAGCAAGTTTTTTGTTTCTTGTAATTGGTATGGTTGCAATGGAATCTATTTTGCCGTAATAGTTTGCAAAAGCTTTCTTCGCATCAAAGTAATCGTAAGAGTGTACCACTGTGTACGCAGTATCCATCTTAATATTAATGGTATCGTATTTTAAGCGCCATGCATAATGGTGTACATCTAATACAGAACCCAAGCCAATCATTTTTATATCGAGGGGTCTTGCAAAATAGTATTCATCGTGTGCGCCCCACCAGGTATTGCAAACCATAGGAGCTTTTGATGACATATTTTTTGCTTTGTAAATGGCGGTAAATTTTTGCCCACCCTCCTTCCAGCCATAGGCATCTAAACTAATATCTGTTTTACCCAATGCAGCACCTATCTCTTTGCTAAATGTACCTGGATAGAAATTTACTGCTGCTATTATTAACCCTATTAATAAAATGTTGTAGCCAAAGGCAAATCTGGTAAACACCTTAAACTTTGTGATACTCATTTCTGACAAGCCAATCGCTGCTATTGGCAACAAACTAATATAAGCTGGTCCACTCCAATGCGGTAAAGTTGTACGGAACATGGAGAGTAGAAAAATAACAATCAGCAGCGGAATACCCATCAATTTAAAAACCTTTATTGCACTGCTTGTATTTGAAGTATATTTATTTGTAAAGAATAAAATAACCAGCTCAATATTGAAAGGATTATTTATAACAAGTTGTCCAACTACTTCTCTCAATAAGCCCATAAAATTAAAGCCGCTTTTTTCATTTACAACAACTCGTTCGCCATGAAAGCGAAATGTGATAAAATCATTTTGGATGTTCCAAATTAGGATAGGAGAAATAATTACTGCCGTAACTACTCCAGCAATATAAAGTCCCTTATTGCCAAACCATGAGCGCTTATAAAACAAGGCATACAAAACAACGCCCCCCCATAAAAAAACAGCATGCACTTTACTCATTATGCTAAGCCCGGCACAGGCGCCAAAAAAAATCCACGGTAACAATTTTCTGTCATCTTTTAATACCTGCGTTATAAAATACATAGCTGCTGTCCAAAAAACCATTTGCGGCGTATCTGGAAAAATAAATAACCCAGCAGTTATGGAGGCATAGAATGAAATATTGTAAAGAAAAACACCCGCAAATCCTGCCTTCGAAGTATTTATAGAGGCGATGGTTTTATAAATAAAAAACGATGATAACGCACAGCCTACCAAACTGCCCAACCGTATAAAAAAAAGAGAATCTTGTAATGCCAGATTTGCAGTAAAAAACTTTATCCAAATACCAACCATTGGTGGATGATCAAAGTAATTTATTTGAAGCTGCTGTGCATAGGTAAGGTAATAACTTTCATCGTTCCCCAAATTAAGGAAGACAGATAAAATCAATCGCAAAAAAGTAAAAACAATTACCAGCCATACAGACTTTTTAGCAAATAATTTATCAGCCTGTAGTACCGAATTCATAAATAGAGTTTGTTAGATGCAAATGTAACTGGATAATACAAGCGAAAGCATGTAATAGAAATTGAACGTCGCCTAAACTTTGCAAATGTGTTCAACTATTTTTGCCGCTTACGTGTATGTTTGAAATAAAGATCATAAAGTTTGGAATTGTAGGAGTAATAGGTGTGGGCGCCCACTTTTTTTATCTGGCTTTGTAAAGAAAAATTGGTTTAAATAAATATTTTCAAATGCCTTTGGATTTTCGTTTGCCGTTGTAAATAACTTTATACTGAACAGATACTGGACTTTTGAAACAAATCGCCCACCATTTGGAGAGCAGTTTTTAAAGTCCATATTAATGCTAGTTACAGGTTTAGGTATTAATAACCTTTTGCTGTTTTTAATGCTCAGGTATCTCAACATAAAATTTTAGTTAGCTAAGTTGTTGGTAATTGGGTTGGTATTCTTTTGGAATTTTTCCATCAATTACCTTTTTTTATTTAATTAATTCTTACAGAATAGTTCATGTAAGCATTGAAATATTTAAATATTATAATCATTTCTTCTCTACAATAAGGCAATGGATTTAAAAAAGTAATAATTTTTTGTTGACAATCATACAGTTGTGAATGTATGATATAAAAAAGCTTTGCAAAATGTTGTTTTAAAACTATTTTATACACTACTTTTGCACCTCATTAAAAAAAGCTGCGGGGATAGCTGCAGCCTCACTTAAACAAAAAAACAATGAGCAAATTACATTTCACCACAAAACATGCTAACGAGGCTACCGTTACACACAACTGGTACGTTGTGGATGGTACTAATCAAACCGTGGGCCGCATGTGTGCTAAGATAGCAGCCATTTTAAGAGGTAAGAACAAAGCTTACTACACTCCCCATGTTGATTGTGGAGATAATGTTATTGTAACAAACTGCGAAAAGGTAGTTTTTACAGGAAACAAAATGGACGAAAAAACGTATTTAACTTTTAGTGGTTACCCCGGTGGACAGAAAGGTGAAAAGGCTAAGAACCTTTTGGCTCGTCGTCCTGAAGTTGTTATCGAAAGAGCTGTAAAAGGCATGCTTCCTAAAAACAAATTGGGTCGCCAGATGTACAAAAAATTATTTGTATATGCAGGTGCAGAACATCCGCACGGCGCACAAAAACCTCAAGATCTAAACTTTAATCGTAAATAATAAATAAGATACTAGATTTTAGATATAAGACACAAGACAAAAACAATATCTAAAGCCGGTCAATCTCATAAAAATAAAAAATGGAAAAGCAAAAAAACGCAGTAGGTCGCAGAAAAGCAGCTGTAACACGTGTTTTCCTTAGCAAAGGAGAAGGTGCTATAACTGTAAACGGAAAAGACTACAAAACATATTTCCCACTTATCTACTTACAAAACCAGGTAGAGGCTCCACTTAAATCTATTGAGTCTATTGATAAATTTAACGTAGTAATCAATGCTACAGGTGGTGGTGTAAAAGGACAGGCAGAAGCAGCAAAATTAGGAATAGCTCGTGCATTGCTAGAAGTTAATGCTGAGTATCGTCCAATTTTTAAGGCAGCAGGTTTCTTAACACGTGATTCTCGTGTGGTAGAGCGTAAAAAGCCAGGTCGTAAAAAAGCAAGAAAATCATTCCAGTTTAGCAAGCGTTAATACGGAAAGATATAAGACACATGATTATAGACACAAAATTTTGTGTTTTATCAAGTTTCACAATTTTTAAAAATTACTTTAATAATATACAATGGAAAATAACACTTCCTTACAACAGCAGTTACTTGAAGCAGGCGTACACTTTGGTCACTTAAAGAAAAAGTGGAATCCTAAAATGCTTCCATACATTTTTGCAGAAAAGAAAGGTATTCATATCATCGATCTTAATAAAACTGTAGAAGGTTTGCAAGAAGCAGCAGCTGCATTAAAAGCTGTAGCACGCAGTGGTAAAAAAATTATGTTTGTTGCTACTAAAAAGCAAGCAAAAGAAATAGTACAAGAGAGCGCAAAGCGTGTGAACATGCCTTTCGTAACAGAGCGTTGGTTAGGTGGAATGCTTACTAACTTTAATACTGTTCGTAAGAGTGTTAAGAAAATGCAGAGCATCGAAAAAATGCTTGGTGATGGTAGTGCAGAAAACCTAAATAAAAAAGAGCGTTTGGAGCTTACCCGTGAGAAAGAAAAGATGGAGAAAGTATTAGGTGGTATAGCAAATATTAGCCGTGTACCTTCTGCATTGTTCATGGTTGACATAGGGCACGAGCATATTGCATTGGCTGAAGCAAAGCGTTTAAACATCAGTACTTTCGGTATGGTTGATACCAATTCTGATCCTAACAAAGTTGATTTTGCAAGTCCTGCAAACGATGATGCTACAAAATCTATTGCAATAATCGTAAACTACATTACCGCAGCAATTGCTGAAGGTTTAGAAGAGCGTAACAGCAACAAAGACGAAGATAACGGAGACGATACTGAAGAAAGTGCAGAAGCGAAAGCAGCACGTTTTGAAAATAAGCAAGATGGTGGTGATGACAGAAGACGTGGTGGTGGTCGTGGACCAGGTGCAGGTGGACCAGGTGGTGCTCCAAAGCGTAGAGTAGCAGGACCAGGTGCAGGTGGTAGAAGGCCAGCAGGAAAGTAAAACAGCCCCTCCTATCCTCCCCGGAAGGGAGGCAACAAAGAAGACTTTAGCGGAGATATTTTTAATAGTATATCCGTCTTTAAAAACTATTTGATAATGGATTTTAATACTTGAGGGATTAAGTTTCAAAACCGAAATTTAATCCCTCAATTAAATTAACATTAAACCCGAAAACATTTAATTATTACAATTATGAGTGCAACAATAACAGCAGCAGATATAAATAAATTACGCCAGGCAACAGGTGCAGGTATGATGGATTGTCGCAAGGCTTTGGTTGAAAGCAACGGCGAATTTGAAGCAGCAATTGACTGGCTTCGCAAGCAAGGACAAAAGGTTGCAGCAAAACGCAGTGATCGTGAAGCGAAGGAAGGAGTAGTAATCGCACAAACTACAGCAGATAAAAAAGCAGGTATCGTTCTTTGTATTAGTTGCGAAACTGATTTTGTTAGCAAGAATGCCGACTTCGTAGCATTTGCTCAAACAATTGCTGATGCTGCCATTGCAAACAATGTAAAAAGTGCAGAAGAGCTTTCAAACGTTGAAATAAACGGTGCGAAAGTTTCTGACGTTATAAATGATAAAGTTGCTGCAATTGGTGAAAAAATAGAGTTGCAGAAGTTTGAAAGAGTTGATGCTCCTTTCGTAGCAAGCTACATACATGGTGCATACCGCATGGGTGTGTTGGTGGGCATGACAGAAGAAGCTGCTGAAGCTGGAAAAGATGTAGCTATGCAAATTGCTGCAATGAATCCATTGGCTATTGATGAATCTTCTATTGACCCTGCAACTATTGCACGTGAAAAAGATATTGCAATCGAGCAAATTAAAGCAGAAGGTAAACCGGCAGAAATGGCTGAAAAAATCGCCCTTGGTAAAGTAAATAAATTTTTGAAAGACAATACTTTGCTAGCGCAGCCTTTTGTAAAAGACAACGCTAAATCTGTAGCAGATTATTTAAAAGCTACAAGTGCTGACCTTAAGTTGACAGAATTTAAAAGAGTTGCTTTAGGGTAATTTCTTACAAAATATTTCATAAAAAGAGGCTGTCTCATAAGTACGAGGTAGCCTCTTTTTATTCGCATCCCTATCGGAGAAGGAAAGTCGTTTAAGCAAATCTCAGCGTCAATTTTTAATTATGAGATAGCCTCTTTTAGTTTTATCGTTTATCTACATTCTATTAATAATCTATAACCTGCTCCATCATCGCTGGCATTTCTCTCCAGCCATATTGTTGGTTGCGAAGCTGCGGTTCAAAACCCGCCATGCGTATAGCTTCTTGTATACTGTTAGCGGTAAACCTATGAGGCGCACCTGCTGCACTTACCACATTCTCTTCAATCATAATGCTTCCAAAATCGTTTGCACCTGCGTTTAAACAAAGCTGTGCAACTTGTTTACCAACTGTTAGCCAGCTTGCTTGTATATTTTTTACGTTTGGCAACATTATACGGCTCATGGCTATCATGCGAATGTATTCTTCAGGCGTTGTTAGGTTGTGCACTCCACGTATTCTCGCAAGCAATGTATCAGCATCCTGAAAAGTCCATGGGATAAAAGCTAAAAATCCATTTGCATCTTCGGGCTTGCGGCTTTGTACTTCTCTTATTTTTACAAGATGGTCAAAACGCTCTTCTAAAGTTTCTACATGCCCAAACATCATGGTTGCCGATGTTGTAATATTTAATTTGTGTGCTTCGTGCATAACATCAAGCCACTCTTGTGCACCACATTTTCCTTTACTGATTAATCTTCTAACACGGTCAGTTAATATTTCTGCTCCTGCACCAGGCAAACTATCCATGCCTGCTTCTTTAAGCGCCATTAAAACTTCTTTGTGCGTACTTTTTTCAAGCTTTGTAATATGAGCGATTTCTGGTGGCCCAAGTGTATGCAATTTAATATTGGGATAAAGACTTTTCAACTCTTTAAATAAATTTACATAAAACGAAAGTCCAAGTTCAGGATGATGCCCACCTTGCAATAATAATTGGTCACCTCCATATGCAATCGTCTCCTCAATTTTTTTCTTATAGGTTTCAATATCCGTTATGTATGCATCTTTATGCCCCGGTATTCTGTAAAAATTACAAAACTTACAATTGGCAATACACACGTTCGTGGTGTTTACGTTTCTATCAATTTGCCATGTTACTTTACCATGCGGCACTTGTATTTTTCTGAGCTCATTGGCGGTAAACATTAAATCAGCCAATGCAGCGTTTTCAAACAAGAAAACACCTTCCTCTACAGAAAGGAATTCAAAAGCCATTGCTTTCTTTAACAACTGATTAGTATCCATTTTTCAACAAATTTAATTGCAACACAAAAGTACATTCATTAACTTGTAATACGTAATAACAGCTTTATAAAAACGATCTGCACCATACTAATATTCCTTATTTCGGGTAGTTGCTTTGCGCAAAATTCAGCCAATAAAGCAAATGCCAAATTGCTCGAAACCATAGCGTTTGAAACCTATACCGGGGGCGTAATTGTTGTGAAGGCAAAGCTTGACAGTTACCCTACAGTTTTAAATTTTATTCTCGATACGGGCAGTGGGGGTATTTCTTTAGACTCAACAACTTGCAGCGATTTGAATGTCAATCTTCGGCGATCAGACACAACAGTAACAGGCATTGGAGGTGCAAGAAAAGTGTCGTTTGCTTTTAACCGAAAACTTACCTTAGGAAGGCTTACAACAGATAGTTTAAACTTTTATGTAAATGATTATAGTTTGCTGGGTAGTGTTTACGGTGAAAGAATAGATGGCATTATTGGCTATGGGTTTTTTAGCAGGTATATTTTAAATATAAATTACGATTCAGCAAACATAAAAATATTTAGTTCGGGTAACTATAAATATGAAAAAGCCGGAACACTTTTAAAACCAAATTTTACTAAGTTAATTGCTATGCCGTTGGTTGTAAAAGACAAAGAAAAATTAATTTCTAACTTTTATATGGATACAGGCGCTGGCTTATGCTTGTTGGTTACAGAACAATTTTTAAAAAATAATAAGTTTTTGTTAAGCAGGCGAAAGCCTTTGGTTACGCAGGTTCAGGGATTAGGAGGAAAAAAAAGTATGCGCCTTACCGTTATTAAATCTTTAAAGTTGGGGCCATACAGTTTTAGAAATGTTCCCACAAATTTATATGACGACGAAACAAATGTAACCTCTTACCCATACACTGCGGGTTTGTTGGGTAACGACATTATGAGGAGGTTTAATATTGTTCTCAACTATCCTAAAAGGGAAATTCACATCGTGCCCAATTCTTTTTTTTCAGATAGGTTTGACTATGCTTACACAGGTTTATCACTTTACGAGTTCGACGATAAGATCATTATTGACGACATCGTTGAAAATTCTCCGGCAGAAAAGGCAGGGTTGAAAAACGGTGATGAATTAATATCTGTGGGCACAAATATTTCAGGCAATATTCAGCAGTACGAAACTGTTTTACAAAAAACAAATGAAAAAGTAGTGCTTATCATTAGAAGAGATGGTAACCCTTATTTAATAAAACTCGAACCCATAAGTATACGATAACAAAATTTTTATTTGTAGGCTTCGTACATTTGTATATGATTTTGTTTGAAAAATTTACGTTAGAAAATGGGTTAAGAGTGCTCGTGCACGAAGACAACAGCACACCAATGGCAGTTGTAAATGTGTTATACGATGTGGGCGCAAAAGATGAAAATCCGGAGAAGACTGGATTTGCACATTTGTTTGAGCACCTTATGTTTGGCGGCAGCATAAATATTCCTGTATACGATGAACCCTTGCAGGTGGCAGGAGGCGAAAATAATGCTTACACCACCAACGATCTTACCAATTATTATTGCCAGTTACCCGCAGAAAATATTGAAACAGCTTTTTGGCTGGAGAGTGATCGTATGCTCAGTTTAGCCTTTGGAAAAAAGAGTTTGGAGGTACAAAGAAAAGTGGTGTGCGAAGAGTTTAAAGAACATTACATAAACAAACCCTACGGCGATGTGTGGCATAAACTAAGAACATTGGTTTATACAACCCATCCTTATAAATGGATGACGATTGGCGCATCTTTAAAACATGTAGAGGATGCAACCTTGGCGGATGTAAAAGCATTTTTTAAGAAGCATTACAATCCATCCAATGCTATACTTACAGTAGCGGGAAATGTAGAAGTAGCTAAGGTAAAAGAGCTTGCTGAAAAATGGTTTGGAACAATACCTGCAGGCAAAAAGTACGAACGTAATTTACCTGTGGAGCCAAAACAAACAGCACCACGAACGTTAGAAGTAAAGGCCGATGTGCCACTCGATGCATTATATAAATGCTGGCATATTTATCCACGTACAGATGATCGTTATTACACCGCAGATTTAATTACAGATATTTTAAGCGGCGGCGCATCATCGAGGTTGTTTCAAAGCCTGGTAAAAGAGCAGCAATTGTTTAGCAACATTGATTGTTACCACATGGGCAGTACAGATGCAGGTTTATTGGTAATAGAAGGGAAACTTGTAAAGGGTGTAGATATTAAAAAAGCAGAGCAAGCCATTAATGAAGAATTAAAAAAATTACAGGCTACAGGCGTTACAACAATTGAGTTGGAAAAAGTAAAGAACAAAACAGAAAGTGCATTGGCTTTTGAAGACATGAGTGTAATGAACAGAGCAAGCAGTATTGCTATGTATGAATTGTTGGGCGATGCAGATTTAATGAACAAAGAATTAGAAAAGTACAGAGCTGTTACAGCAGAAGATATATTGGAGCAAACCAGAATAATATTTGATGAAAACAATTGCAGTACGATGTATTACATGAGCAACAACTAATAATTTCAAAAAAAGAATAGCGTAATGAATTAGATAAAAAACCGCTGCTGTAAAAAAAGAAATAGAAAATTTATCTGCAAAATTATCTTCCGATCACGTTCAGCATATTTTTTATGATATTGTTTTTAAGAAAAAAGTTGAGGAAGGTTTAAAAGAAGCTGATAAGGGAATGCTTAATGATTGGAATGAGTTTAAAGCCGAAATGAGAACATTATACAAATAAAGAAAAATTAGTAAATTCTAAAATAGAGATTATGATAACCAAAGAAAAATTATTAGAAACTATTAAGAATATGCCTGAAGAAAAGTTTAAAAACTTAGATAGTGTGCTTGAAGAAATTATTTTGATGGATAAAATTCAGAATAGTTTAGAAGCCGCTGCCAGAGGAGATGTTCTTACAGAAGAAGAGATGGATAAATTGGTTGATTCATGGTAAGATTGATTTACACAATACCTGCTTCTGTAGATTTACAAAATATTTTCATTTACATTTCAACAGATTCTGTTGTGAATGCGAAAAGGTTTGTACGCCTTCTAAAAAATCATATAAAATCATTAAAAGAATTCCCTGAAAAAGGTAGGCCAATTGCACCATATACATTTCCGACTTTAAGACAAGTGCTTTGCAAAAACTATAAAATTATCTACACGTACGATGCTGATAAAATCACAATACACGTTATAACGCATCAATCACGTTTAAACATCAATATTGATGCTTTAAAACAATTCTATATTTAAACATGCTCAACAGAACAATAGCGCCACCAATAATAGACTCTACAGACTTTAACTTAAAACTAAAACCCTACGAACTTTTCCATTTAGATAATGACGTACCGGTTTACTCAATCAATGCAGGAGCGCAAGATGTGCTGCAGATAGAGATGGTTTTTTATGCAGGCAATTTTTTTGAAAAAAACAAAGGCGTTGCAGGCGCTACTAATTTTCTTTTGCGTAATGGAACAACGAGCCGTTCGGCTTTGCAAATAAATGAAGCGTTTGAATATTTGGGCGCCAGTTGCTCCCGCAGTTGTTACAACGAAACCGCAGTGCTCTCTTTGCATACACTAAGCAAGCATGCAGCAAAGCTTTTGCCTGTAATGAACGATATGCTTACAAACAGTATTTTTCCGCAGAGTGAGCTGGAAATTTTTGTACAAAACAGCAAGCAGCGCCTCTCCGTAAATTTGTTGAAATGTGAATTTATTGCAGGCAGAAAAATTGACCAGTTGCTCTATGGAAATGATCACCCATATGCAAGTTTTACGCACGTGCCAGATTTGGATGCGCTAACTATCGATGAAATAAAAAACTTTTACAAAGAATATTATTTAAAAGGAACCTGCGCCATTTTTGTAGCAGGGAAATTACCAACAGATATACAAGATCTTTTAAATGAAAACTTTGGTAAGCTCACTTTAACTGCACCAGATTTTAAAGTAAAAAAAATAATAGCTACGCCTGAAACACAATTGAAACACCGTGTAGAAAATGATGCAAACGCCGTACAGGGCGCCATAAGAATTGCACAACCCTTTCCCAACAGACACCACGAAGATTTTAAAAAAGTAATTGTGTTGAACACTGTTTATGGTGGTTTTTTTGGAAGCAGGTTAATGAGTAATATCCGAGAAGAAAAAGGCTACACATACGGCATATACAGTTACCTGCAAAACCATATGCAGGAAAGTGCTTGGTTGATTAGTACCGAAGCAGGTAAAGATGTATGCGAAGCAACTATTGAAGAAGTGTACAAAGAAATGAAGTTGCTGCGAGAGGAATTGATAGACGATGAAGAACTTTCGCTTGTTCGCAATTATATGATTGGTGGTATTTTGGGAGACCTTGACGGCCCGTTTCATATAATGGCAAAATGGAAAAATATTATTTTGAATAATTTGGATGAAAAATATTTTTACGATTCTGTAGATGCTATTAAGCATACAGGCGCAGAAGAATTACAGGCACTTGCACAAAAGTATTTACAGCCTGAAAAGTTTTTTGAATTGGTGGTGTATTAATCCAACAATAAAAATAAATTTATAAACTTGGTTCGGAATGTGCTATTCATGTATTTAACATCATGAAAACTCCGATCCTATTTATATTATTACTACAGCTTTTACTGGCAACCCCATTTTCGGGAAAAGCTTTTGGCGTACTAACCCATGAAGCCATTATCGATGCAGCGTGGGAACAATCAATCGTCCCTCTTTTAAAACAAAGGTTTCCACTAGCAACATCCGAAGAAATAAAAGAAGCCCATGCGTATGCTTACGGAGGTGCGGTAGCGCCTGATATGGGATATTATCCTGCGGGCAGTAAATTTTTTACAGATTTAGTTCATTATGTACGCAGCGGCGAAATGGTAACTTCTTTATTTACAAATGCGGCTAATATTAATCAATATGCGTTTGCTATCGGTTTTTTATCACATTACAATGCAGATAATTACGGCCATTCTTTAGCTACTAACCGGAGCGTAGGGCTAGTTTACCCTAAGCTTGCAGAAAAATTTGGAAGCAGTATAAACTATGCGCAAAATAAGATCGGCCATGTAAGAATGGAATTTGGGTTTGATGTGCTTCAGGTAGCAAGAGGAAATTATGCATCACTATCCTATCGGGATTTTATCGGCTTTAAAGTAGATACAGCCGTGTTATCTAAAGCATTTTCAGAAACATATGGCTTGGATATAAATAAAGTTTTTTCAAATCATTTCGGCAGATCTGTAGAAACATTCCGCTGGGTGGTTGCCAATGTGTTTCCTTTATTAACTCGGCAGGCATGGGCGTCAAAAAAAGGTACTATAAAGCAGACAGATTCCACGTCGGTCTCTACACGATTTAGATACAAAATGCGTCAAAAAAATTATAATAAAGAATATGGAACTGGCTATAGACGCCCGGGTTTTTTCCCAAGTTTTTTATCCTTTGTTATTCGGGCTTTGCCTAAAGTAGGGCCAACACGTCCTCTTAGATTTAAGGTGCCCACACCCGAAGCGGAAAAATATTTTATTCAAAGCTTCGATACCATCTTACATCATTTTACAGGGCAGATAAAATTGCTCTCCTCTCCCGAAGGAAGGTTTAAAAATATTAATTTCGATACTGGAAATCCCACAGAGATCTGTGAATATATTCTTGCAGATCAGACATATAACACCCTTGTACTTCAGTTGCATGAACAAGGAATAGGAGAAACACCGGCACTACTTCGACGAAATATAATTAACTATTATAAAAATATTAGTCTTACTAAAAATCGTAATGCTGAAAAAAAATGTAGGCAATTCTTTACAGCCCTTGCTGAACTAAAACAGTAAAACAAGGTTAAGTTTGTAGTAATTAAATATCCTTCGGGAACTCAAAAATTAAATTCAAAATCTATGAACTTCATTTTACGCCTTTTAATCTCAGGACTCATTGCGTTCGTTTTATCTAAAATTTTATCAGGTATTCATATATCTAATATTACTACCGCAATTATTTTTGCGCTGGTGCTGGCTTGTTTAAATGCAATTATTAAACCCATTCTCGTTCTTCTTACACTGCCAATTACTGTTGTAACGCTCGGGCTTTTTCTTTTTGTAATTAATGCGTTAATTATTTTACTGGCAGATAAGTTACTGCCTGGCATTAAAGTAGATGGATTTTGGTGGGCGTTATTGTTCAGCATTATTCTTTCCATTTTTTCATCGGGAATAAATGCAGCTTTTGCCGACAAAAAGTAGCTGTAAAGAAAGTTGAAAAAAGTACAGCTGCTGACCTTTACGCCCGATAGAAACGGCTACCACGCTGAAGCATTGTGAGTGGGCTTGTGGCGGAGTAATAGTGTATAGCGGGACAAATGTTGCTATACCTTTTAAGGTTAGCGTACAAATTTTATAAAAATATCAAGCAGTAATCTACCCTTTTAAATATTGCAAGAAAGTTATCTTCGCAACATGAATTTTTCAAACAAAGGATTAGCCAACGAAGAACTGATAACCCTCTATAAATCTATTTTGCTTCCCCGCATGATAGAGGAAAAAATGCTGTTGCTTTTACGCCAAGGTAAAATTTCAAAATGGTTTAGTGGTATTGGTCAGGAAGCGATTTCTGTTGGTGCAACTGCAGCTATGCAACAAGATGAATGGATAATGCCGTTACATAGGAACCTCGGCGTTTTTACCGGGCGTAATATGCCGCTTGGCAAATTGTTTATGCAATGGCAGGGCAACAAAGAAGGCTACAGCAAAGGGCGTGAAAGGAGTTTTCATTTTGGCAGCAAAGAACATTTTGTTTGTGGCATGATATCTCACCTTGGTCCGCAGCTGGCATTGGCAGATGGCGTGGCACTTGCTTATAAATTAAAAAATGAGGAGAAATGTTCACTCGCTTTTAGTGGCGATGGTGGTACGAGCGAAGGTGATTTTCATGAAGCGTTAAACACTGCTGCTGTGTGGGATTTGCCCGTAATTTTTATTATTGAAAACAATGGCTATGGTTTAAGTACACCGGTAAATGAACAATACCGCTGCGAAAATTTGGTTGATAAAGCAAAGGGTTACGGCATGGAAGGCATACGAATTGATGGCAACAATTTGTTGGAAGTATACGATACTATCAAAGGTGTGCGTGAGTATTGTATAAAGAATCAAAAGCCGTATCTGGTTGAGTGTATGACGTTTCGCATGCGTGGGCACGAAGAGGCAAGCGGCGTAAAATATGTGCCGACCGAACTCTTTACTGAATGGGAGAAAAAGGACCCTGTAAGAAATTATGAGGCATGGTTGCTTGAGCAAAATATTGTAAGCGAAACAGATATTGATAAAATAAAAGCAGATACAAAAATATATATAGACACAGAATTAGCGGAAGCCTTGAAGGCTGAGAAGATGCTGGTAAGTACTAAAGAAGAAATGAATGATGTATACCAGTTGCGAGTTACGGGTTCTGAATTACGGGTTCTTGATAATTCAAAACTGTCTGCAAACTCGCAACCCGAAACTCCCAACTCCACAACTGAAAAAAAATTCATCAACGCTATTACAGACGGGCTTAGACAAAGTATGCAAACTCACCCTAACCTCATTTTAATGGGGCAAGATATTGCAGAATATGGCGGCGCATTTAAAGTGACAGAAGGGTTTGTACAGGAGTTTGGTAAAGCTCGTGTGCGTAATACGCCACTATGCGAAAGCGCAATTGTTGGTGCAGCATTGGGATTAAGTTTAGAAGGATATAAAGCTGTAATGGAAATGCAGTTTGCAGATTTTGCAACGGTGGGCTTTAACCAAATAATAAATAACCTTGCAAAAATACATTACCGTTGGGGGCAAAATGCCGATGTGGTTATTCGTATGCCAACGGGCGGAGGCGTAGGTGCAGGGCCATTTCACAGCCAGAGTAATGAAGCATGGTTTGCACATACACCTGGTTTAAAAGTTGTTTACCCAAGCACGCCAGAAGATGCAAAAGGTTTAATGATTGCGGCGATAAACGACCCCAACCCTGTAATGTATTTTGAGCACAAAGCTTTGTACAGAAGTGTATCAGGCAATGTGCCCGATGCGTATTACGAAGTAGAAATTGGCAAAGCAAGAACAGTAAATTCAGGTGAAGATGTAACCATTATTACTTATGGTGCAGGTGTGCATTGGGCATTGGAATATGCTGAAAAAAACAAAGAAATTAGCATTGAAATAGTAGACTTGAGAACATTACTACCATTAGATTATGAAGCTATAAAAAGAGCTACTAAAAAAACAGGTAAGGTTTTAATTCTACACGAAGATTCGCTCACAGGAGGCATAGGTGGTGAAATTGCAGCATGGATCGGAGAAAATTGTTTTGACAGTTTAGATGCACCTGTAATGCGCTGTGCAAGTTTAGATACGCCCATTCCCTTTAACCTTGATCTGGAAAAAAACTTTATGCCTTATGGCCGGTTAGGCGAAACATTAAAGCGTTTAATCAATTATTAATTGTTGTAAATTTTTTAAATTGTTGGTATAAAAAAAGTGGTTGTTGCATTTGCAACAACCACTTTTTATTTGCAGTCTATATTTATTGCTTTATAAACTGTTGGCTATTTAAAACCATTCCTTTTTCATCAATAAATCTCACAAAATAATTACCTGCTCCTAGTTGTGCAGCAGGTACTCTTAATCTTGAAATACCTTTTTGTATGTAAACATTGCTGCTAACTGCACGTTGGCTAACGCTGTTAAAAATTTCCATTCTCACCTGCTTTACATTAGGTGCGTACACAGTAATAAGTGCATCGCCTTGTACAGGGTTTGGACTAATTCTTTCAAATTTCCATACTGTAGGATCTGCTTTTTCAACAGCTGCCGTTTCAGTAGAACCTGTAGTTTCACCCCTAGCAAAAAGAGTAACTTGGGTACCTAAAGCGTAAGAGCCATTTACCCTATCGTTAAATGTAACAGTGTAAAATGCGCCAACACCAGGTATTGCTGTTATAACAGGCGTATACCTTTTTGTATTCATGCCGGTAGCATTTGTGTATGCGGCACCCTGCACTTGGAAAACACTAAATGAACTGCGGCTCTGCAGAGTAGCTGCTTCTAACCCTTGCAATTGTGCTTCGGTGTAATATAGTGTAACGGTGTTACTTGCTTTAAAGCTAGTAGCAGTTTCAATGCGCACTACTTTATCCGCCACTTTAAACAACCCTTGATTGCTCTGGTAAAGATTGAATGTGCCATTACCTGCTTTTTCAACATAAACATAACTGCAACCAAAGTCTTTTGTAGAGTTGTTATTTACTTTAGCAACTACTTCTCCATCCTGTGTGCTAAAGAAATAAACTTCTTGCCCCGGAGATAAGTTTTCTCTACCGCCATGGCCTAAATCATTCTCAATTTTTCTGCTTGCAGCTGTAACCACAACATTGTCAATTGAAGTACTTATAGGGCCACCTGCATTTGTATCGTTGTACCACCTAAAGGCAATATAAAATTGTTTGTTTGCAAGCGATGCAGGCAATGTTCCTGTAATGGTTCCGCTTGCAGGTGTTACAGATGCAAATTGTCTAAAATCGCCTG
This sequence comes from Ferruginibacter sp., assembly GCA_031416275.1. Lineage (GTDB taxonomy): Bacteria > Bacteroidota > Bacteroidia > Chitinophagales > Chitinophagaceae > Ferruginibacter. The sequence continues at coordinate 58,853 of JANOTH010000018.1, forward strand.
TGTTTAATTCTGTGAAATTTACACCATCCAAAGAAAATGCTACTGCCATGTAATCGAATACAGGTAAATTTTCTGGATCATCTGCTGCACCTGCAGGGTCTACCTCTCCCTGTATGGTATAGTCAAATTTTAAAGTAACCACACTTAATCCTCTCGCATCAAGCAATGGAGATTTAATAAGTGTTTGGCTTTGGCTGTTACTGTTGTAAGTACCATTAGGCAATTGCATACCTGTTGCACCTTCTTTGCCTGTTATAGCAAGCTTGTTATCAAAAACACCCCATTGGTTTTTTCCGTTAGCTGCAGGGTCTCCATTGGGAGCCTCTGGTATTTCTAACATTTCTGACCATCCTGTTGGATCTGCAAAACCATCAGCTCTTGTAAATGTTTCTGTTAAAAGGGTACGTTGTCCGTTACCAATTACAGGCACTGCATCATCATCCAAAATGGTGAGTTTGTAAGCTGTTTTTACAGGATTGCTACCTGTATTGGTAATTGCCAAAGTCAATTGTGCAAATTCATCTCCTTCAACCGAACCATCATTTTTAATAGTTACAACAATATCTTTTTTAGCAATAGTGTTGCTTGTGTTTGAAAGTGATGTAGTGGAAAGTGTATAATCAAAAGCGTTAGCTGTGCCTGTAACTGCTACAGATGCAGTTGAATTTGCAGGCATAATAACTGCGATATTAAAAGTTTTTGTAGCAGCGCAACCATTTAATGCAGTTGCTTCTGAAACTGCCGCACCCGGTTGCATCACAAAGCCATAGGTGATGGTACAAGGTTTTACAAATTTTTCTCCAACACCAACAGCATACCAAGAGTTTGTAACGCTTTCTACAAGTGCACTACAAGGGTCGCCGCTCATAGAGGTAGCAATAGCTATCGATACATCTCTTGCTTCTGCAAAAGTTGCAGTAGTGGTCAATAATAACTCTGTCATGTAAGCTATATTTTCAGCCACATCAAAACCCACACCATTTACTTGATAAGCGTTTGCAGGATGTTGAAATTCAATCGGTCCGGTTGTAACAGCGTCGTTAATTCCATCGTCTACACCTGCATAAATAGCATCAGGACCTGAACCTGCACCTGAACCAACTGTCATTAAATAAAACCATTTGTTTAAAACACCACTGTTATTGTGTACTCCGCATTGGTCGTTTGCAAGCGATGGAGAGCAATTGGGATTTACCCATAAAACGCCTCCGTATGTATCAGGATCTCCTGCTGCTTTAGGGTCATCCATTCTTCTCAATGGGTCTGAAGGACTTGCAGAAATTTGCTCACCGATAGAAAATGGCTTGTAAACAGACGCAAGAGATGGGTCAACATTTTTAATGGCGAAATACTCCGCACAAGCCGCCCATATATCGCTATAACCTTCATTCATAGCACCGGATTCTTTTGCGTAAACCAGATCGGCAGTAAATTCGCACACGCCATGCCCAACTTCATGAGCACAAACATCAAGAGAAGTTAACGGTTTAAAACCGTTAGCAGCCGTACCAGATCCATCGCCGTAAGTCATTACTGAACCATTCCAAAACGCATTATCAAAGGCAAGACCTGAATGTATAAAGCTTCTGATTTTAGCATCGTTTCCATCATAGCTAAGCCTATTGTGTATTAAATTCCAATAATCATAAACAACACCTGCTCCCCAATGTGCATCCCAGCCAAAGTCATCATTTTCAGACTCTGCAGCACCACCTCTTTTGTGTTCGGCAAGAGTCCAGTTATTATCAACATCTGTAAATGATTTTGCCTGAGAATATAAAGCAGGGATACTCAATGGTAAACCACCTACTCCATTGAGGTCGTAGGTTTCAACACCATTACCACGGGTATCATCAATTAATACATAAGTTGGTGCACCTGGTAAATAAATTTCAAATGGGTTACTGGCAGTTAATGGCAAACCATTATTAGGATCATTTCCACTTATTTGTTTAACCTTTATGCTTTGCGGCCCAGCATACCTTGTTTGCACCGTAGTTGGCACAGATGCTAAGTTTGATGGATTTTCGTTTACATGTTTAATGATGGCATCAATTAATAAAATATCGCCATTATTTGCATCAACATATACCCATGAGCGGCTTAAAGGTTTTGCTGCATATACATTAAATTTATAAGCCAATTTAATTTCGGCTTTTTCAGCTTTATTAAAATCTTTTATGAAAACCAATTCCCCTCCAGGGCCACTCTCTTGCATTTCTTTAAAAAGGGATTGCTTTGTTTTTAGGTCGTTTGTTTGATCTATACTTTTTTGGATTAAGTCAAACATATACACTTGAGCCTGAACTCTTTTTTTAGCAAATTCAAAAGCCTGCCCCTTGGTAAGTTTGGCAGCTGTTGCAGTGTTTGATGGGATATCGAACCAAGCACCATTAAAAAAATCTACATTTCCTTTTTTAAGATGGGCTTTAAATTTAGCCCTATCTACTTTTATACCTTTAAAATATTGTTGAAACTCCACCACTTCCGCATCGGGCGTGGTTGTTACTTTGTCCATTTTTGTTTCATCAATGCCGGTACGAACCGCCAATAAATTTTCGAGCGCAGGCTTTAATTCCGCCTTGCTGTACGTAGCGCCTTTTGATTGGAGTGCAATAAAACTTGGTGTTAATCGCTCAGGTGAAATAATTGCAGCCTCCACCTTTGAGTTGGCCATTAATCGCTGCTTTACTTCTGCTTGTTTAGAAGACTGGGCATTAGTTAAAGTTGGTAGAGATGCCAACATTAACAGTGGGAAAATTCCGGTTCGTTTGAAAAAGTTTTTCATTCTTAGAGATGTTTTGTTTTAAAAAAGTTGTTTATGTAATTGGAATTAATGGGTAAACATTTTTTAAGCCCTATCGAATACTGTCATAAAAACTTTTTCACCAAACCGCTCAGCATTTCTTAAGCTTTTTTTAACAGGTATCTGCAACTACGTAATACCTTTAGAAAAAGTTTTAATGGAGATACTTTTATTTTGAAAAATAAATTTTAAGCCTTTTGAGCAGGTATATGAGGTTAATTTGTAGTATAAATCCAAGGCGAATTTGTGAAATGTACTACAAAGGGCAATTGCGTTAAAAGTTCAAAAATTCAACTGTCTCGGGAAGAAGCTTGTGAAAAAGAAATAATCTTTAATGGGGTAACTATTAGGGGTCACAATGAAAAATGCTTATCAAAAAGCCTTAGAAAACGGTGATGATATCAAAAAAGAAAGAATGACACTAATGTGTTGAGTAAAAAGCAGATGAAAGCTTGAATTAAAAAGATGAAAGATTTTGCCTCCTATAATACCGAGTTGAAAATGTAAGCAGTTGGAATAACACAAGGCGTTTCTATTTAATAACTAGCAGAAATTGTGTAAATATCATCTTGATTAGCAAACTAATTATTTTCTGCAATAAGCGTTATTTAGCCTCTAAGGCTTCAAATTGAGTATGGTCAGCTTCTAAATGAATTATAACACCAACATCTTCAAATGATTTACAAAGATCCCTTATAGCGTCTTCAAGGTTAATAGCGCTGTTTTTTATGATATCCATATACTTCACTTTGTCGGGTTCTTCGCCAGTTTCAAGCATCTCTATACTTAGCCTAATATTCGTTAGTGGATTTTTCATTTGGTTTAAAATATTTAAAATACCCAATTGCGCTATTATTGATGGCTTACTCATTTTTTATATTTTTCAGGTTATAATAAACTCTCCTTAAACCATATTCGTACCATTTTTTGTTAAAAATAAAGATGTAAGAGCCCGCTTTAATCAACTAAAAAAGCATTGCACTAATTCGTTTGTATGCAATAAAAAACCGAAATAATTAGATAGAACTTTTAAAGCCCAAATTATGATGAAGCAACAAAACGAAGCGTTTCGCTTACAACAGCCTGCATGGCTTCTGGTAGTGCCGGCGATAGCCATGGGTGTGTGCGACCAAAAACATGATCACTTTCTGTAGTAAATAAAATAGATGATGGTTGCCATCTATGCAGGTCGTATGCTCTTTCAATTGGCACAGCAGTATCTAAAGTTCCGTGACAGATGAGTATAGGAATTGTAAGGCTGCGCATGGCTGCTTCAATATTTAAGGCGACTACGTTATCCAGATAATCTTGGTGCAACTGGTAATACATCGGCATATTTTGCTTGGTGCGACCGTTTAGATAATAAGCCACACCATCCTGCTTCCAAGCTTGTAATTGCTCATTGCTCCAGTTGGTCCAAGGCGTTTTGCATTCGCTGATGCCCGCCCATGTAATTAGTTTTTTTATGCGAGCATCCTTTGCTGCATAAAGTGTTGCCATGCCACCACCCATGCTATGGCCAATTAAATAAATACTGTTTTTGTCAATAGCTTTCCTGTGAACATTATTTTGATTGCACAGCCAATCAACAACACAACCAATATCATACAACTGATTTGTATAATTGTTATAGCCAAATGCCTCCAAGTCAACAAAATCTTCAGGCTGCTCAGGCGTAGTGCCGTTGTGAGAAAAATTAAACTTTACAAAAACGTAACCTGCGTCAGCAAATTGCTTAGCAATAATATCTGCATTACCCCAATCTTTAAAACCGTTAAACCCATGCGCATAAACAACTACAGGTTTTGCCTCTTGATTATCTTCATAAAAAATATCTATGGCTATTGGCTTGGCAGCTGCTCCGGTAACAATTAAATTTTTGGCGATAAACATTTGATAAATGTAATGCAATAAATAAAAGATTGGGCTATTATCAAAGCCAGTATTTCCACCATAAAAATTGTAAGTAAAATAAAATGTCCTAATTAAAAATCTGTTCAGACTGATAAAAGTGCTGCCACATTATCATATTTTAAAACAATTAAAGGTTCTACATTTTAAAATTTATGTGTTGAACCCAAATGGAAAATTAAGTTTGATGGGTATTCGGCCCTGCTTTACAGCAAATAACCACTGCCGCACCCTACCTTTAATACAATGAAAGCAGCAGGCAAAAAACAAACAGAATTAAGTATGCTTACGAGTAGCCTATTACCATCTTTGCAACTGCTACGCAAGAACGATCCATTAAGGCTTGCAGGTGCCACAGCATTCTTTACCACTTTTGCATTGCCGCCGATAATTTTTATTTTGGCGCAATTGTTTGGCTTACTCAGTGCCCCAAAAATGATTGGTAGTGGGTTGGTAGAAAATCTTGGTAAAAGCCTTGGTGAGCAGGGAGCGCAACAGGTGAGGGGGGTGATTTTAAGCATTCTAACTTTTAGCAAAAGCAACTATGTTATTATACCTGGTTTTATATTTTTATTTTTTGTAGCTACCACACTTTTTACAGTCATTAAAGATTCGTTTCAGCAGATATGGGGGATTAAACGCACTGAAAAATCTAGTTTTTTTTCCAGCATTGCAGGCAGGCTAAAATCATTTGCTGTAATTATGTTAGTGGGTATTTTGTTTTTTGCTGAGCTGTTGCTGCGTAGTATTGAAACTGTAAGTGGAGATTACATTGAAAAGATATTTGGTGGTGGAAGCATAACTTTTAAAATTGTGTTTAGTCAGGTAACCGCAGTAATAATTGTATCTGCTTGGTTTATCATACTATTTAAGTTTCTTACGCATGGTCGCCCAAGGTGGAAAGCCTCTCTGATTGGGGGCTTGCTTACGGGTATCTTATTTATAGGTGGGCGCTTTGTTTTAAAAGCTTTGCTCATAAAAGGTAACGTTGGCGCTCTCTACGGCCCATCTGGCTCGCTGGTATTGGTATTGTTATTTGTATTTTACACATCCTTTATCTTATACTTTGGTGCTGCATTTATAAAAATATATTCTGGTAAAAAGGGGTGGATTTTTCAAAACAACGCCGAAGATTTAATTGTGAATTAACAGGGTTTTCAATGCGCTTTTAAAAAGTAATCTTCGTATTTTCCTTAGTGCCGTAATGCTGCACATCGTGTAACCAACTACCCAGTTTGTAAAAGCTAATCCGCTTATGTACGATAGATAATTGCGGAATAACATTTGTTGCTTTTCTGTATAAAATTTTTAGTGCCCCAAAATATCTAATCAAAAAATTACACATGAAAAGTACTAACAAAAAAACACGTGGTGGCGAAACGCACCAAACAACAGATCAATCGCATCCGGTATTAACCACCAACCAGGGCATACATATTTCAGACAATCAAAATAGTTTAAAGTCCGGCGCAAGAGGGCCGGTATTATTGGAAGATTTTGTACTGCGGGAAAAGATTTTTCATTTTGACCATGAGCGCATACCAGAGAGAATAGTGCATGCAAGAGGTTCAGCTGCCCATGGTTTTTTTGAGCTGTACGAATCCTTATCAGATATTACTAAAGCAGATATTTTTCAAAGAGCGGGTGAAAAAACGCCACTGTTTACAAGGTTTTCAACGGTTGCGGGTGGAGCTGGTTCGGTAGATACACCAAGGGATGTGAGGGGCTTTGCTGTAAAATTTTATACCAAAGAAGGTAATTGGGATTTAGTTGGTAACAACATTCCGGTATTTTTTATACAGGATGCTATTAAGTTTCCCGATCTTGTTCACGCAGTAAAAATGGAAGCTAATACAGGCTATCCGCAGGCGGGAAGTGCGCATGATACTTTCTGGGATTTCGTATCGCTTATGCCCGAAACTTCGCACATGATTATGTGGGCAATGAGCGACCGTACCATTCCACGTTCGTTGCGTATGATGGAAGGTTTTGGTGTACATACTTTTCGGTTAATAAATGCAAAAGGAAAATCAACTTTTGTGAAATTTCATTGGAAACCAAAACTAGGTTTGCAATCAACTGTGTGGGACGAAGCTGTAAAATTGCAGAGTGCTGACAATGATTATCACCGCCGAGATTTACATGAAGCCATAGAGCGTGGTGATTTTCCTGAATGGGAACTGGGCATGCAATTGTTTGATCAGAAAAAAGCAGATTCCTTACCATATGATGTGCTGGACCCAACCAAATTAATACCTGAAGAATTAATACCCGTGCGTATTGTAGGCCGCATGGTATTGGATAGAAACCCCGATAACTTTTTTGCAGAAACAGAACAGGTTGCTTACAGCCCTGGCAATGTTCCTGCGGGGATAGACTTCAGCAATGACCCATTGTTGCAGGGTCGTTTGTTTAGTTACCTCGATACACAAAAATCAAGACTGGGTACCACCAACTTTCACCAGATACCTATTAACGCACCAAAGTGTCCGTTTCATAATTTTCAAAGAGATGGTATGATGCAAATGGAAGTACCTAAAGGACGGGCAAATTACGAACCCAATAGTTTGGATATGGCAGGAGAAGATGCCGGTGTAAGAGAAAGCCCGGTAACTGGTTTTGCAAGTTTTAGAGGAAGACCTGACATGGAAGAACAGGGCGATAAATTGAGAATAAGAGCTGAATCATTTGCCGACCATTATAGCCAGGCACGAATGTTTTTTAATTCGCAAACAGAAAATGAGCAGGCACATATTACTTCATCTATTGTCTTTGAATTATCGAAAGTTACACTGCCACATGTACAGCAAAAAGTAATAAGCAATTTTAGAAATATTTCAGAAAATTTGGCCACTCGTATTGCAAAAGGTTTAGGCATTGCATTACCGGCAAAATCTGCTTCCGCAGCGCCTGTTCAAGATTTTAAAGCATCGCCTGCACTCTCTATTCAAAAAAATATGAAGCACACTTTGCAAGGCAGGTGTGTGGGAATTTTAATTGCTGATGGCAGCGATGCAGCAGCCATTGAAAAATTAAAAAAGGATATTAAAAAAGCAGGTGGCACTTTTAAAGTGGTGGCTCCTAAAATAAACGGAATAACATTATCAGATAAATCAATAGCAAAAGCAGATGGGCAATTAGCGGGTACGCCGTCTCAATTATTTGATGCTGTGGCGGTGGTACTTTCAGAACAAGGTACGGCCATGTTGTTAAAAGAAGGTGCTGCAGTGCAATGGGTGATGGATGCGTTCGGTCATTTAAAAGCTATTGCGCATAACAAACAGGCTTTGCCATTGTTGGATAAAGCAGGCGTGGTTAAAGATGATGGTGTAATAGAACTAGGTAATGGTTTTACAACAGCTGCTGCAAAGCGTTACTATGAGAGAGAACCATCTGTAAGAACACTAGCATAAAATAGTTGAATGCAAATATATTTTCCACCAAACCTATAAGGTTTTTAAAACCTTATAGGTTTATTATGGTGCTGGCCACTAACTGTGTTTACCTGTGTTGATCAATCAAAATAACATTTCCATCAGGGTCTTTAAAAATAATACTTGCAGGTCCTGAGTTGGTGGCTTTGTCTATTTCGGTATCGAGTTTAATACCTTTTTCTTCTAAGTGATTTTGTATTGTTCTTACATCATCAAAAGGCTCAATGTTTTTTCCATTTTCATCCCAGCCTGGGTTAAAGGTTAAAATATTTTTTTCAAACATTCCTTCAAAAAGTCCAATCAACGAATTTCCGTTTTTCATTATAAGGTACTTCTTTTTCATATCCCCTGCCAATATATTAAACCCAAGGGTTTCATAAAATACTTTTGATGCAGCAAGGTCTTTTACATTTAAGCTAACAGAGAAGGCTCCCAATTTGATGGCTGTTGAATTTATGGCTGAGGAATTTTGTGTAGGTACTTTTGTTACATTACGCTGTTTGGCATAGCAACTTAAAAGCAGCGTAGTAAAAATTAATAATGGAAGGGATAGTTTTTTCAAGATAAAAAGTTTAAGGATTTAAATTTCTTTAAAATATTGAGCCTACATAAGGTATCCACAAACCTATAAGGTTCTTAAAACCTTATAGGTTTTCTACATCATCCCCAACCCCCGGCAACTCAACCACCTCCGCCGCAGGCAAACGCTCCACATCCCTCAACTCCCTGTTAATTGCCCTTGTTCTCGTACCCACAACATCATCGAGCTGACCAAGCCCTGTCTGAATATTTTTTTGTGCTTTCTCCAGCAACCCACCAAAGTTTTCAAATTCCTTTTTCACATTACCAAACACCTTCCACACTTCACTGCTTCTTTTTTGCAGTGCCAATGTGCGAAACCCCATTTGTAAACTATTCAAAATCGCCATCAAAGTCGTTGGTCCCGCAACGGTTATTTTATATTCGCTTCGCAGTTGATCAATCAAACTG
>JANOTH010000019.1:0-4798 GCA_031416275.1 Ferruginibacter sp.
GTGTGGCACGATTAACAAATCTCCAATAGACTCGTAGCTACCGCTTAATGCGTCACTCACGAATCTTCCGGTAAGTCAGTCTCCAAGTCATTAAAAGTTAAATAGACGTTCAAATGCAGGAAGGCTGCGGCGGAGGGAGCGATGTGTGCCGCTCCTTAGCGGCATGCGGAACAGCGACTAAGGCCGAACTATTGCTGAACATTGTCACTTAATATCACAGCCCCAAACGTTTCTAGTACCTTTCTTAATTACTGCATTTAATTTACCTTCGCACAAAAAAAATATGCCACTACTTACCGCTACAAGAAGCCATGGAGATTACGGAATGACAATTACCGATGTAACAGGTAATAGTATGCTCATTGATATACCTGTAAGTGAAGGTGGTAAAGGACAAGGTATGCGCCCTATGCAAACGGTACTTGCTGCATTTTGCGGTTGCAGTGCTGTAGATGTAATTAGCATATTAAAAAAACAAAAGCAATCTTTTACAAGTTTTAAGATAGCTGTAGATGGAGAAAGAGAGCATGGAAAAGAGCCTTCAGTATGGACAACAGTGGACTTAGTCTTCGAATTTGAAGGAGATGTTGAACCTGGAAAAGCTTACCGGGCCGTTCAATTGTCGATAGATAAATATTGTTCTGTTTCAGAAACTCTGAGACGTGCAGGTGCAACCATCAATTTTAAAGTAAAAGTAAATGAGGTGCTTTTTGAAGGTTAAAATTAAAAATTGTTGATTGTTATTTTAAAAACGAAATTGAATTGAACCCATAAGAAGACTATGAAAGATTTGCATCCTATTACGAAAGCTATTCGTTTACAAACAGAACAAACTGCCCAAAAAGAACACAGCACTCCCCTATTTTTAACAAGCAGTTTTACTTACGATTCTGCCGAGGATATGGCTGATGCTTTTTCAAATGACGAAACAAGTGCAAATATTTATTCAAGATTTTCCAACCCAACAGTTGATGAATTTATAGCAAAAATTGCTGCGCTGGAAAATGCAGAAACAGGCATTGCCACCGCGACAGGTATGGCTGCTGTGTTTGGGACTTTTATGGCCTTTTTAAAAACGGGAGATCATATTTTATCAGCGGCGGCTGTGTTTGGCTCAACCCATACCATTCTAACAAAATATTTACCGAAGTGGGGCATTCAATATTCCTATTTTGATATGGATAGGCCCGAAGCTATTGAAGCGCTGATACAGCCTAATACAAAAATGTTGTATGTTGAAACACCATCTAACCCAGGTTTAAATATTATTGACATTCAGTTACTATCAAATATTTGCAAGCCACGTAATATATTATTGGTCGTTGATAATTGTTTTGCAACGCCTGCGGTGCAATTGCCAATTAATTTTGGTGCAGACCTTGTTATTCATTCCGCTACAAAATATATCGATGGGCAAGGTAGAGTGCTCGGCGGCGTGGTTGTTGGTAACAAAACATTGATAAAAGACTTGTATTTATTTATTAGAAATACAGGACCATCTCTCAGCGCATTTAATGCATGGGTGCTAACCAAAAGTTTAGAAACCTTGCATTTGCGCATGGATAAACATGCTGATAATGCACTGCAACTTGCAAACAGGTTAGAGGGAAATTCAAAAATACAAAATGTAAAATATCCCTTTTTAAAAACGCATCCACAATATGACTTAGCCATAAAACAAATGAGCAACGGCGGCGGTATTGTAACATTCGAAATTAAAAGTGGATTGCAAGGTGGTAGGAAATTTTTGAATGCATTGCAATTACTTTCTATGACCAATAACCTTGGAGACAGCCGTAGCATTGCATCGCACCCTGCATCAACAACTCACTCTAAACTAAGTGAAAGTGAGCAAAGTGCAGTTGGTATTACTCCCGGGCTTATAAGGATTTCGGTCGGGCTTGAATATGCTGATGATATTATAGATGATATTTTGCAGGCTTTAGAGGCATCTTAGAAAGTAAAGAAATAATAAACTTGTGTAGGAAAACTGTAACAAATTCTAGTAAATAATTACTGACTTTAGCTACATTTCATTGTATAAAAAACCAAGGAATGGATGCGATTTATTTCCATTTTTTTATCAGAGTCTGCGCTTCAGCTTTAATGCGAGGATCATCTTCAGTTTGATTTTTAATGGCAAGTAAATAATTTAACTGTGTGAGCGCTTTGGCTTTTTCTTCATTTTTATTGTAAGCTTTTGCTAACTCTAAATAATTTAAAGTAAAGTTAGGTGCCAACGATTTTGCTTTTTCGTAATACATTATTGAATTACTTAATGAAGCTGATGGTAGACCACCATAAATAATTTTTACAGCGGTTCGCTCTATTGCACTCAAACTACTTACTTCGTAATTCCATTTACCTAGTACATGCCAGGCTTTAAAATTTCTTGAGTTTTCTGTAACTGCCCTATCACCATAACTTTTTAATTCCTTTACTGCAGTAATTTTTTCTTTACCGCTTTTCAGCATGAGCGTTTTAGCGATAGAAAATGCCATAGCCACATTAGCTTCATCGCTGTTAGGGTAAAGTTTTATAGCAGTTTTTGCATATACTTGCGCAGTTGCGTAGTATTCATCACGCACTTTTGTACTTCTTTCACGCCCGCCAACCCTACAATAAAGTTCACTGCATTTTGCAAGCGCATATAAACTCGTAGGTTGAAATTTTAGTGCTTCTTTAAACTTAGAAAGCGCAGCTTTTTCATCAGGTATAGCCTCAAGTCTATCGGCTTCTTTAATTGCTGCATTATAGTCTTGCGCAAATAATTGATTAATAGAAAAAGCAAAAAACAGTAAAAAAGAAAACAACTTCATCAAGAAAAAGATTTTAAATAATTAACGCCAACATTTCCTGTAAAATTACAGATTGGCGCATTTAATTTATCTATAGTAATGTTAATTGATGTTATGCGATGGTCAATTTTATAAATCTCTTCTGTTATGTTTTGTGCAACGGTTTCTAACAATTTCTCCGGTATTTTAAAATACTGTTTCACAATTTCATACACGGCAACATAATTAATGGTGTCAGTTAACGCAATAACTTTCTCAGGTGCATTAAATGCAATTGCAACTGACACTTCAAAATCAGTCCCAACAACAGTTTCTTCCTCGTGCACACCATGGTACGCAAAGAATGTCATTTTATTTAAACGTATGGTAAACATTAATGCAAACCTTTTTCACTTAAGTACCTTTCAGCATCTAGCGAAGCCATACAACCACTACCTGCAGCAGTTACAGCTTGTCTGTAAATTTTATCCTGCACATCGCCTGAAGCAAATACACCTTCGATATTTGTTTTAGTTGAACCGGGAATAGTTTTCAAATAACCTGCCTCATCCATATCTAACCAACCTTTAAAAATATCGCTGTTGGGCTTGTGCCCTATTGCAACGAAAAATGCGCTTACAGGTATCTCTGTTTTTTCATTCGTTTGATTGTTCAATATTCTAACACCTTCTACTTTTTTATCTCCTAGTATTTCATCTGTTTCGCTGTTCCAATAAATTTTAATGTTTGGCGTAGCAATTACTCTATCCTGCATTATTTTACTTGCACGCATTTCGCTTTTACGCACAATCATGTGCACCGTACTGCAAATCTTTGATAGATACAATGCCTCTTCAGCAGCAGTATCGCCCGCACCAACAATGGCAGCTTCTTTACCTTTAAAGAAAAAACCATCACATACTGCACATGCGCTAACGCCATATCCATTCAGCCTTTGCTCACTTTCAATGCCCAACCATTTTGCTGCAGCGCCTGTGCTTATAATAACTGAATCAGCTTCTATCCATTTTTCTTCGTCAATTTCTACCCTTAATGGTCTTACACCAAAATCAACTTTTGTCGCAAGGCCATAACGAATATCGGTACCCATGCGCTTCGCTTGTTTCTCAAAATGTTCCATCATTTCAGGCCCTTGTATTCCTTCGGGATAACCAGGATAATTCTCTACCTCTGTCGTTATCGTTAACTGCCCACCTGGCTGGATACCTTGGTACAACAAGGGTTTCATGTTTGCCCTTGCTGCATAAATAGCCGCAGTGTAACCCGCAGGCCCTGATCCTATAATTAAACAACTCACTTTTTCTACTCCTGTATTTTCCATCTTTATTTTAAATTTAAAAAATTAATATTCTATTGAGATATAATCGTTTTGTATTTTACGGCATACCCACAAAATGAACCTAGTGCACCATTTGAAATATTGCCCAATACTTTATTTGGTTGCGCAAACGGGTTACCAATACCTTGAAATGCAAATTCCCAAGTGCTCCAAAAAACATAAGCCGATTGTGGTATGTTGCAATATTTTAACGTTATTGTATCACCACGTCTAAAAAAATTACTGTCTGCTTTAGGCGGATCATTTCTATCAATGCCCTGCGGCAATTGCACAGTAAATGTTGATCCATCAATTACCTGGTCATCAAATACAGAATTTTCTCCGGGTAAAAAAGGACCGCTATTTTTCTTGGTAAAGTACCTACCAAAGTTGCCGAGCCCTGCAGGATCAGTTGATTTTAATTGCAAGGTTCTTTTAGAAGTATCGGGGTTAAGCGGCGCCGGTCTTGTATAAATTGAATCAAGCGTTATAGCATTTGAAGGTATAGACGTTGTGGAAGTGTATTCCTTACCTTCTACTACAACCCTTAAGAAATAGGTTTTGTTTAACTCCCCTGTGAAAGCAGTTGATGGACTCAAAATATCATTGCTATAAAAATAACCTGTAAGCCCGGGCGCTAGCAGTGTAGGATACTCTTTCAATTTGTGGGTTATAACGCCAT
>JANOTH010000020.1:0-3574 GCA_031416275.1 Ferruginibacter sp.
TTTGAATGTAAGCGCTGAAAGATGACAAAAATCTTTTCATGATATTCTTTGCTTATTCCTATTCCATTATCAGCCACAGCAAATTGCCAAAAATCTTCTGACTCTGTAGCAGTTACATGTATTTGCACAGGAATATCTTTAATGGAATATTCCAGCGCATTTGCAATTAGGTTTTGAAACACCTGTTGTATTGGGGTAATGTCGGCATATATTGTAGGCAGGTTGTCAATAATAAGTGTTGCTTTTTTTTCTGCTATTTTCTTTGCCAGTAATTTTTTTATGTCACTAATAACCTCATTTAAGTCAAGGAGTTTTTCCCTCTCTAATGTTTTACCTACTCTGGATAATTGAAGTAAATCCAATATGATCTGTCGCATGCGTTTTGCACCATCTACTGCAAAGCCAATGTACTTTTTTGCTTTGTCATCCAATCCGTCGCCGTATTTTCTTTCAAGTTGTGTTAGAAAATTAGTAACCATCCGCAGTGGTTCCTGCAAATCATGTGATGCTACAAACGCAAAATGTTCCAGTTCTTCATTGGATAATGCAAGCTTTTTTGCCTGTTGTTGCAGGTGTTCATTTACTTGCTTGAGTTCAATTTCCGCCTTCTTACGGTCTGTAATGTCAATACCCGCACATTGCATTTCATCGGGTCGACCAACTGGGTCGGTTAATAAAATAAAATCCCAAAGGGTAGTTTTTACCCCATAGTTTTTTGCCGGTTTATCTATTTCAATTTGGAATACTTGATTAGGATTGTCAAAGCATTTTTTAACCAAATCCTGCACAGCCTCGTGATGATAAGGCATAATAGAAGCCATACAATGAACTCCAATTAATTCGATATTGTGAGCACTGTAAATCCAACCAAAATCATCTTTAAATTTTTGATTACAATAGGTGTAATTACCTTGCAAGTCTGTTCTGAGTAAATAGGCTGTTTGCGAATCAATTATACCCTTGAGCCTAGCCTCACTTTGCTGAAGGGCTATTTTGGTCTTCCGCCTTTCCGTAACATCCCAATTGGTACCGATCATACATTTTGCTTTTCCGGTCTTATCTCTTTCAACTATGCCTGTGGTCCTTAGATAATGAACGGAAGCGTCTCCCCATACAATCCTGAATTCAGTATCGTAGTCCTCCTTATCTGCAATAGCAAGCTTTATTTCGTTGTTTATCCTTTCCCGGTCTTCATTGTGCAATCTTGAAAACCAGCCGTCATAAACTGAAGAAAATTCATTTGGAACTATGCCATAGAGCTCGTACATTTTTTCGTCCCATATCAGCATATTAGTTTCTAAATCCCACTCCCATATTCCCAATTTTGCGCTTGTTGTTGCAAGCTTTAATCGTTGAGCAAGCCGCTTTCTTTCTTCTTCGTTCTTTTGTTGTTCAGATATATCACGCAAAACTTTAGAAGCTCCAACAATGTTCCCTTCAAAATTCCTGATAGGAGAAATAGTAACTGATGCATAAAAAATACTTCCATTCTTTCTCAGCCCTTGAGTTTCGAAGTGATCAAGCGTTTCACCGTTCTGTAATTTTTTAATGATACCCACTTCTTCATGTTGAAGCGATTCCGGTATTAATGTTTTTACATTCTTTCCAATGATTTCTTTGGCTGAATAGCCAAAAATTTTCTCCGCTCCATAGTTCCAACTTGTTATTATACCGTCCATAGTTTTACTAAACATAGCATCGTGAGATGAATTGACGATAGATGCAAAAAATACCTGTTGCTGACTGTTTAAAAAAGCAAGCTCTTTATTTGCATTAAATAACTTTTCGGCTTTTTTATTTTTTTCTTTATTTTGATAGACCAATTCTACATTGGCAAGGATTAACTCAGCAGAACGGAGTTCTCTTTCTTTATTTTGATAAGACAGTTCCTTATTAGCAATCAACAACTCTTCTGCAAGATTTTCTTTTTCTATTTTTTGGTGTAATAATTTTGTATTAGCAACTATCAATTCAACTGTTCTTTTTTCTTGCTGTGTTTGCTCAACAGCAATATCCCTTTTAGCACTATTCAGCGCTTCTTCTACTTCTTTTTCAATAGTGATATCTCTTATAATTTTACAAACACCAATAATTTCTCCTGCTTTATTTTTAAGTGGTGATATAACAATCGCTACATGAAGCTGCTCCCCGTTTTTTTTAATTCTAATTGATTCATACTTCACAACAATTTTGTTGTTAACTATTTTATCAAAAACAATTTTTTCATCAGCACTAAATTGTAATGGTATTATTAATGAAATATTTTTCCCAATCATTTCATTGAGCGTATAGCCGAACATTTCCACACATGCATTGTTCCAAGTTTTTATAGTGCCATCTAAACTGTTGCACATAATGGCAACACCAGCAATTTTAAAACTGCTTGCAAATTGTTCAAAATAAGTAACATTATTTTTTGCTGGTGCAATAACGGAGTAATTATCTAATTCATCTGTGGTCTTCATAACTATGCATATAAAGTTTTAAATAAGTCTTTTCCCTTTATTCCTTTTAAATTAGCTGTTCTGTTATGCAAGTAGTTTTCCATGAATTGTGCATGTCAGTTTACAACTCATGTAGAATTAAGATGGGTAACAAAAATAAATTTGGTGCAAGAAAGTTTAAAAGAAGTAGCTAGATAGGAAGGAGAATGCCAACGTTTTGTACTTACTACAAACGAAAGCTAACCTATTATTTTCACATGCAAATTATTATTATCAGTAATAGTTGTTAATGCTGCTAAAGAATGTATAGCAGGTTACATGATGGTCCTTTATACTTATTGAATGTTTAATTTAAGCCCCAGAAACGTTTTACTTTAATAAAGCACAAACAGCCTTGGGTTTATCAATAGGGGACTTTTAAACCCTTTACTATTTGTGCATTTTATTGTTGGTTTTACAAAGGGGATATTATTAGCTCTTTCATATTTGCTTCAATGGCATTGATATGGTCAGGTATTTTTTCAAACTCAAGAAACTTATCTAAAAAAACTGTTGCGCCAAGTTGCTTGCATTCTTCCACCATAGCATTATTCATGTAAATAGATAAAATGATGATATTCGTATTGTACCCTGTTTTTTTTATTTCCCTCAATAATTCCATAGATTGATTGTGGGGTAAATTCATGCCCAGCAAAACAGTTGAAGGTTTACTTTCTGTAAATAATCGTAAAGCAGTTTCAAAATTCTTGGCAGTGTAAATAATGGCATTAATAGTTTTAAAAGTGATGATATCACTTAACCTAGCTAATATTCCTACCGAGCTGTCTGCAATTAGTACATTCATCTACTTTATGTATTTATACAAAGCATCATTTATTAGATAAAGAAAAGAATAGCAGTATAAATATCACTTGGGTAGGGTGATGGGCATTAAATGCGGTAGTCATACTACTACTGGTTTGCTGAAAAGCTAAGACAACTAAATAAATGTTTTGTTATAGTGCAATATCAGAAATGATATGGTGGGCAATGGCATAACGGGTAAGTTCCGAATTGGTTTGTAAACCAAGCTTTTCTAAAATGCGGCCGCTGTGGGTGCTTACCGTGGTTAATGCAGAGGAGAGGGATTA
>JANOTH010000021.1:0-24198 GCA_031416275.1 Ferruginibacter sp.
ATACTATGTGTTCGATTAGGGTACGCCATAAATTCAAATTGTTTGTTGTATTTTATCAACTCATTCAATAACATTTCTGCATTATCGTAATGAACATTATCATCACCGGTGCCGTGTATGTAAAGAAGTTTACCTTGTAACCCTTTTACATTATTTATAGGAGAACCTTTTATAAAATCTTCCATATTTTCCTGTGGCAAACCCATATACCTTTCCTGATAAATGTTATCGTAATTCAGCTGGTTACCAACTGCAGCAATAGATACGCCCGTTTTAAAAATTTGCGGATAATTAAACATTAAATTTAGAGTAGAAGAACCACCGCCACTCCAACCCCAAACTGCCACCCGGTTTTTATCCATGTAAGGTCTTTCCAATATTGTCTTTGCTCCTGATGCCATGTCGGCGATGTTTAAAGTGCCAATTTTTCTATAAATAGATTTGCGCCACTTTGCACCTTTAAGGGAAGGTGTTCCCCGGTTATCGACTGCTACTTGCACATATCCATCGGCACTCATATCTCCTCTATATAAAAAGTTACTGTGAGTACCATACTGGTCACCTACCGTTGCTGCTGCCGGTTCTCCGTATACATAAAAAACAACAGGGTATTTTTTGTTTGGGTCAAAATTAGCCGGCTTGTTTATCCAAGCATCTAGCACTACATTATCTGCAGTGGTTATCTGTACGTATTCAATGTTCTTTTTTGGATCAATTTTTATGTTGTTGGCAATGCTTTTTAAGGATGACAAAGGTTTGTTGTCAGGTAACGAAAGCCACTCATCTATAGGAAAAGTATTGTAATTACTAAAACTATGTAATGCATATTTGGCGAAAGGCCCAATATCATAATCGTGTGTGCCTTTTTGCTTGTTATTGCTTACAAGCTCAGGTTCATCTTTACCCAAATTAATTCTTACTCTGTACAAATACAGTTGGGTAGCATTTGTAGGAGATGCTGTAAAATAGACGTAATTATTAACCTCATCTATAGCTTTCAAGGTACCAATATCATAATTACCTTTTGTAAGCAATGTCACTGTTTTTCCATCTCTGCTTATTTTGTAAATATGGCGCCATCCATCTTTTTCACTTATCCATAAAAACTCTTTTCCACCGTTGATCCAGTTCCAGCCTACCGGATTATCCGTATTTAAATCAACCCATGCATCATCATTTTCTGCCCAAAAAGTTGCAGTACTTCCATCAGAAACTTTGCAGTAAATTAATTTGCTTTCCTGCTGCTTTCTATCAAGCTGCTGCACAATTAGTTCATTTTGCCCACTCCATTCCATACGGGTAATATAATGTTCACGTGGGTCCCCGGCAATATTCATTCTTCTAATAAGCCCTCCGGCAAGGTTTACAACGTTTATATACGCAGGCGATGGACTTTCCCCTACTTTTGGGTATTCTACAGGAATTATTCTTGAGTAAACAGAATCTGTTGTATTGATCATATAATAATCCCTTATTTTTCTGGCATCAATTTGCCAAAATGCAATTTGCTTGCTATCGGGGCTCCATCTAAATCCATCTCTACAATTAAATTCCTCCTCATACACCCAATCAAAAGTGCCGTTAATTAATTTTCTGGTACCGTCTTGTGTTAGTTTTTTTATTTGCCCTGTTACTAGATCTTCTGAATAAATATTGTTTTCGCTTACGTATGCAACATATTTACTATCGGGCGAAAATTTTGCAAACATTAATGACTGTAACGCAAGTCCCTTACCAAGCTGCGTTAGTTTATTTGTTGCCGTATTTAAAATCCAATAATCACCTCTTGTGTTATAACGCCACACTTTTGCTGTATTCGCAAACAATAATATTTTTCCTTTATCTACACTGTAATTAAAAGATTGCACCCTAAGTGGGGTTGCACTGCCTGCAGGTATCAACAATTCTTTGGGAACTAAAATTGTTTCAATCTCTGTTTTAGCATCAACCTTTACAATACCATTATTTTTAAACTCGTAATAACCTGTTCCATCTGCCATCCAATTAATTCCTCGCTGTTGCGAAAAAATTACATTTGTACATGTAACAAGTATTATAAAAATTATGAACTTTCTTTTTAACATCGATATAAATTTTATCATAAAAATAAGCAATAAGAAAATCAAATTGAAAGCTTTGACAACTGTGTAACAAATTGATATAATTTTACAAACGAACTTGATTTGCAGAAAGTTTGTAAAAGAAAAAAATGGAAAAAGAAAAACTTAGAATTGATAAATATTTGTGGAGCATTCGTTTATTTAAAACTAGGAGTTTAGCCGCTGAAGCATGTGAAAAGGGAAAAGTAAAATACAATGGAGCTGCAGTTAAAGCTTCGAAACAAGTACATGTAGATGAAGAATACGAAGTGAAAACAGAAGCAAAAAAGTGGTTAATAAAAGTAACTGCGCTGCTACACAATAGAGTGCAATACAGCGAGGCAATAAATTTTTATATAGATATCTCTCCTGAGGAAGTTGAGGATAAACTTCAGTACCAGGGCGCTGCATTTCATACAGGCAAGCGTTTAAGCAAAGTTGGTAGACCTACAAAAAAAGAAAAAAGAGATTTGGATGGATTTATGGGAGATTAGATATGAGATGTTAGATATCAGACAAAAGATAAAGAATCTATATCTGTGATATCATTAAGATGCTCATTTAAAGGGTTATTTAGAAATTTAATAATGACAATAGATATAATAAGTGTAGTTCCTGATTTACTAACATCACCGTTTGCACATTCAATAATGAAACGTGCGGCAGATAAGGGTTTGCTTACCGTAAATGTTATTAATTTAAGAGACTATACAACCTATGCCAGAGCGCAGGTTGATGATTACCAGTTTGGTGGTGGTGCAGGTATGGTTCTTATGATTGAGCCTTTAGTAAATGCAATTGAAAGTATGCAAAAAGAAAGGCATTATGACGATGTTATTTACCTGACACCTGACGGCGAAACGTTTAACCAAAAAATGGCCAATACATTTTCGCTTAAAAATAATTTGTTGATGATATGCGGACATTACAAAGGAATAGACCAACGTTTCAGAGATCATTTTGTGACGAAAGAAATATCTATAGGTGATTATGTACTAAGCGGAGGAGAACTTGCAGCAGCTGTACTTACAGACGCAGTAGGAAGATTGTTACCCGGTGTGTTAAATGATGAAAGTTCGGCGCTTACAGATTCATTTCAAGACAATTTATTAGCCCCCCCTGTTTACACAAGACCTGAAGTTTTTAGAGGCTGGGCAATACCTGATGTTTTAAAAAGTGGCAATCATAAATTAATTGAAGAATGGCGCCACAACAAAGCTTTAGAAATAACTACCTTAAAAAGGCCTGATATTTTAGAAGAATAATCTACCCAATTAATTACGTTAATTAAAAATGCCCCTGAAAATCAGAGGCATTTTAATAGAATTTATAAAAAAATTAATTCTTGAATATACTTTCGTCAACGGTAACATTACTCTCTATTTTATCAAACACTACAGGCCCCTGCGGTGTTGTTATACCGTATGCAAACCAATAACCATCTGCATTTTTTTTATAGTCGCTGTATACAGTTTCTACATCCATTTCTACTCCATCAGGACCTGCGGCTTTTGAAATTGTTTTAACATGCATATTTGTTTTAACATCAATAAAATAAAAAGATGATTTGCCTGTCTTTGTAGTTACTTTCAATTTATAAGTATCTGCACCATCAACTTTTTCGTTCCCCACAAATTCCACAGTGGAACCCTTTTCTTTATAATTCAACAATGCACCCTGTATATCTAGATTAGATTGCATACTCTTTACTGCCTCAGGTTCCATTTCTTTAGGCTCTGTCATTTGCTGAATAGGGAAGAACATGAATGCTTTTTCAGGAGTCACAATTTGATAATTGGAAGTTCCCATTACTTCAACATCTAACCTAAATCCTTTCATTTGAGATACAGTGAATACCATTGGAATATCCATACCCTGCATACTCATATTACCCGTTCTTTTAACTGTTTTAAGTGATGCAATTTTTTCAGCACCACCCATTGCTTCAATATTTTTCGCCACGATTTCGTCAGCATTTTGTGCAGCTACGTTTAAAGAAGTTAATGCAAATACTGCAAGCACTAAATTTTTAATTCTTTTCATGTTTTATGTTTTAAAGTTTAAAGCGAATTTTATTTTAAGTTAGAATGATTTGAAAAAAATAAATGATTTGCCATTTATTTCCAACGCCTCACAAATATAATGTATCAATACATTTGCAATGAATAACATTATATAAAATTTTAATTATTACACAAGCGGGTAAACAGCCATATAAACGATGAATAAATCATTTAGAATTAAGGGGAATATTTTTGATATAACAAACGAACACATTTTTTTTGGTGAGCTAATGGTTTCAAACGATAAAATTGAAACTATCACAAAACTTTTAGACACAGAAAAGGACGGCGAACCATTTATTTTACCAGGGTTTATTGATAGCCATGTTCATATAGAAAGTAGCATGTTGATACCATCAGAATTTGCCAGGCTTGCTGTAGTGCATGGCACAACGGGAACTATCAGCGACCCACATGAAATTGCAAATGTGTGTGGCATGGAAGGTGTAAAATTTATGATTAACAATGGCAAAAAAGTTCCTTTTAAATTTCATTTTGGTGCACCGAGCTGTGTACCTGCTACAATTTTTGAGACAGCAGGAGCGGAATTAAACGTAAAGGATGTAGAGGAATTGCTCGGCATGCAAGAGATTTTTTACTTGAGCGAAATGATGAACTTCCCGGGAGTGTTAAATAATGATGAAACGGTTATGCAAAAAATAGCTGCTGCGAAAAAGCTCCATAAACCAATTGATGGTCATGCTCCAGGCTTAAGGGGAGAAGCCGCAAAAAATTACATCAAAGCCGGGATCACAACAGATCACGAATGTTTTACAGCGGAAGAAGCACTCGAAAAACTTTCCTACGGAATGAAAATTTTAATTAGAGAAGGGAGTGCTGCAAAAAACTTTGACGCATTGGTTGATTTGCTGCATGAACATTCAGCCAACATAATGTTTTGTAGCGATGATAAACACCCTGATAGTTTAGCCGAAGGACATATAAACAACATTTGTGCCCGTGCTTGTGCCCATGGAGTTGGTATTTTTAAAGTATTGAGAGCTGCCTGCATTAATCCCGTTAAGCATTATAAAATGAACAATGGCTTGTTAGGTATTGGAGATGCGGCAGATTTTATTATTGTTGAAGACCTCAAAAATTTTAATGTTTTAAAAACTTTCATAGATGGCGTTTTGGTTGCAGAAAATGGCAAAACACTTATAGAATCGGTACCTAGTGTAGAAATAAATAATTTTAGTTGCAAGGAAAAAACGCCTGAGTACTTTCACCTAAAAGCAAAAGAATTTCAAAAAGAAATGAATGTAATAGAAGCAATTGAAGGGCAATTAATTACAAACAAACTCATCAAACCTGCGCATATAAAAAATGGACTGTTAGTATCTGACATATCAAATGATATTCTAAAAATAGTAGTTGTAAACAGGTATTTTGATGCACCTGTTGCTATTTCTTTCATAAAAAATATTGGCTTATCAACAGGGGCTATTGCATCTTCGGTTGCGCATGATAGCCATAACATTGTAGCAGTAGGTATTGATGATGAAAGCATTTGCGCAGCAGTAAACCTTATCATTAAAGAAAGAGGTGGTATAAGTGCAGTTTCGGAAGAAGTTAAAATGATTTTGCCTTTACCTATTGGTGGTTTAATGAGCGCCAATGATGGTTTTAAGGTTGCGGCTGATTATACAGCTATAAATCATTTTGCAACAAATAGACTTGGAAGTAGCATGGCTGCGCCATTTATGACATTATCCTTTATGGCATTATTGGTTATACCGCACCTAAAATTGAGCGATAAAGGTTTATTTGATGGCGATAATTTTAGTTTTATTACAGCATAAAACCATTAATATTTAGCGCTGATGATTTTAAAAGTAACACTGTCAGTTCCCTTTGGCGTAAAATATTTGGACTTAAATTTTTTTGTACCGCCAGGGGGAATAGTTTCGTAAAGTACTTCTCTATCTTCTTCTAAGAATGCTCCGGTTTTGCTGTAAAAAGAAAGTTTTATCTCAATGTCTTTGTAAGAAACAATTTTTGCCCTGTTTATAATTTGGCCCTTAATAACTGATTGGCCCAGTATATTCGCTTTTCTCTCCGCTTTTATTGAAAGAAAAACTGTTGGGCTATTTTGTTCTGTCTTTTCAAGGTTTAGCTTACTATTTTCGTAGCTTTTTTCTGTACTTATATCATAATCATTCTTATTATCGCAAGAAACAAAAACCAAAATTGCCCCAAATAAATACAGAAATTTTTTCATGAAAATAATTGAAAGTGAAAAGTATCTTCAAATATAACTTTAGCTACTGATTTTATTTTAGATTTGATGTTGTTATGAAATTTTTTAACTTATTCTTCCTTAGAAATAAATTTTAGGTATAGATGGTACACAACTTTAGTAATGAGCATTCTTTAATTAGTAATTGGGTAAGTGAACTTAGATGTGTTGATGTACAAAAAGACCGCATGCGTTTTAGAAGAAATTTAGAACGAATTGCAGAAGTGATAGGCTATGAAATTAGCAAGAAAATGGAAACGGAAGATAAAGATATTACAACACCTATGGGAGTTGCAAAATGCAAAGTTTTAAAAGATCAACCGGTTTTAGCCACTATTTTAAGAGCAGGTTTAGCAATGCACAACGGTTTATTAAACTATTTTGATAAAGCCGACAACGCTTTTTTAAGTGCCTACCGCAAGCACAATGAAGATGGAACTTTTGACATTGCGCTGGAATATATGAGTTGCCCACCAATAGATGGACGAGTAGTAATTGTGAGTGACCCAATGCTTGCTACCGGGGCTTCGCTTGTAAAGGCTATTCAATACATTAGAGACGCAGGCAATATTAAAGAATTACATGTTGTGTGTGCTATTGCAGCTACAAAAGGTATTGAAACTTTGCTGAAAGCTGAGCCATTGGCTACTATTTGGTGTGGAGCAATAGACGATAATCTGTCAGCCAAAGGTTATATTTTACCTGGCTTAGGCGATGCAGGTGACCTTGCCTATGGGTCAAAAATGCAGCAATAATAAAAAGCACAATCATTACTATATTGTTTTTATTTTTTCGTGTAAAGCAGGCAGCATTTTAGCTGAATTTCTTATCTTTAAGTGAAAGAACAGTTTATCAATGAGAAAAATTTCTTTATTTATTTGCACAGTTTTCCTTACCGTATCCGCATTTGCCCAAGATCCGCACTTTTCGCAGTTCTTCTCATCTCCTCTTACATTAAATCCTGCATTTACAGGTAAGTTTGATGGCCAATGGCGGTTGGCAGTAAATCATCGTGACCAATGGCCATCAATACCAAAAGCTTATGTTACAAGTAGTGGGTCATTTGATTTTAGCGTGATGAAAGATAAACTACCTGCCGGTGATGTTTTCGGAATTGGAATCTCAGGATTATCCGATGCAAGTGCAAACGACCAATTGAAATTAAATTATGGTTCTGTTTCTATGTCGTACCACAAAGCCCTTGATGAAAATGGTTACAATACCATTGGTGCAGGTTTTCAAGGCACATACAGCAGCCTCACTTTAGATGAGGGGAAACTTACTTTTGAAGATATGCTAAGGCAAAATGGGTTTACCGGTGCAAGGACCGATTTTTTTGCTAATGGTAACAATCAAAATTATTTTGACATAAATGCAGGTATATTATTTTCGGGCTCCAGTGATGGTACCAACAATTATTATGCAGGGGTATCAGTGTATCATGTAAACAGACCAAAAGTTGGGTTTAAAGATCAAAATTATTTCCTCGAAAATAGATTGACGGTGCATGGTGGTGGTTCTGTTCTGGTTGCTGATGCGCTAACTTTAAATGCTTCTATTATTCATCAAAGGCAAGCTAAAGCAAGTGAGACTACGTTAGGTGGTGCATTGGCTTATAATTTAAATACAGAACAAGATAATCCGTCTAATATTTTTGTTGGCGCATGGGTACGTGTAAACGATGCGTTGATTCCCTATGTTGGATTAGAAGTTGGAGGCTTAAGAATTGGTGCAAGTTATGATGTTAATATAAGCAGCCTTAAAACAGCAACTGCCAGCAGAGGAGGCTCCGAATTTTCATTGATATACATAAAAAGAAAAGCAGAATCTAGCGGCATTCCGTGTCCAAGATTTTA
This sequence comes from Ferruginibacter sp., assembly GCA_031416275.1. GTDB lineage: Bacteria > Bacteroidota > Bacteroidia > Chitinophagales > Chitinophagaceae > Ferruginibacter. The sequence continues at coordinate 8,258 of JANOTH010000021.1, forward strand.
AATTTATAATGCAGCTAATTTAAAAAAAGTCACCACATTTTGTGGTGATTTTTTTTATTCATTTTTCTTACTTCCATTTCGCTTTACTTTTATTAAAGGATATTTTCTTTTGTCATCCATCACCATTAACATTTTCACCTAACAGGTCTGCCACTTACAAATTTATTTCCCCTAATAAAAAATCTATAGGGCAATAAAGAATCTTTACCTGCACTATAAATTCCAATTCGTTTACTCACGCCAATTTCGTTTTGGTCAAATATGCATTTGTCTTTAAAAATGTTTATACGTTCATCCCCTAATACCACACCTGAAATATTTTTATAAATACCCATTGCTTTTGCAACATTGCCAGGACCTTTTGTAATTGTATTATCAAATAATTTTTTACCGGTTCTTTCAAGCATTATATCAATTCCAATAACAGGCTCCAAAGCCCTTATTAAAATTGCATCGGGTACATCAACAGCATTTGTAACAATGTTAAGCATGTTGTGCATACCATAACAAATATAAACATACACCGTTCCTGCGGCAGCATACATAGCATCGTTACGCAAAGTACGTTTCCCATTAAAAGCGTGTGATGCCTTGTCTTCAATACCTACATAAGCTTCTGTTTCTACAATCCGGCCACTGGTAATTGTATTATCAAAATTTGTAACAACAATTTTTCCAATTAAATCTTTTGCAATTGCTACAACGTCTTTTCTTTGGTAAAACGCCAACGAAAGTTTTTTCATTTGAGATATGTAACTTTAAAGCGAATTTAAACATTCATCATAAATAGTAATGCTAAAGGAGATCATCATATCCATACAATCTTATTACGAAGCACATCACTTCATTAAAAAAAATGGTTTGTGGAAATGGATTATGATTCCCGGCATTATCTATTGTATTCTTTTTATAGCAGGTCTTTATCTTTTTGGAATAAGCAGTGTAAATGCAATTGAATTTATTTTGCTAAAAAGCGGTGTTAAAACATGGCTTGAATCTATGCAGGAAAGCTGGCTAAACTTACTGGTTATCGTTGGCCAGGGAATAATCATTGCTGTTTTGTTCTTTTATTACTTCTCTCTTTTTAAATTTCTTTTTTTAATTATTGGCTCGCCCGTGTTTGCCTATTTAAGCGAAAGAACAGAAAGCATTTTAGAAAGACGAGATTTTCCTTTTAGCTTTCCACAACTCTTTAAAGATATTTGGCGTGGAATAAAGATTGCCCTTAGGAATTTACTCTGGCAAACAGTGTATGTTTTAACTATTCTTATACTTTCTTTTATACCAGTTGTAGGTTGGATAGCTCCTTTGGTTGCATTGCTTACCGAGTGTTATTATTTTGGTTTTTCAATGCTTGATTACAGCAGTGAAAGAAATAAGCTTTCTACAACCCAAAGTATTGAATTTATAAGCAGGCACAAAGGCCTTGCAATTGGCAATGGACTTGTTTTTTACTTAATGCATTTAATCCCTATACTTGGTTGGCTTGTTGCGCCTACTTATGCTGTAATAGCAGCAACACTTAGCCTACACAAAGCACGGGAGAAACAAGTAATAATTTAAAATACAATGGCTGATATCTATTTAATTCCCTGCGTATTGGCAGACGATGCATCACAAACAATTCCACCTTATATCATTGAAGCAGTAAAAAAGTGCAATGTAATTTTTGCTGAAAACGAACGAACTGCAAGGCGATTTTTAAAAATGATGGATAAATCAATTGTAATTGAGACATTTGAATGGTTTGCTATTCACAAAGCCGAAGAGGAAGAGTTGAGAAACTTCACACAAAAAATAAAAGAAGAAAAAACGATTGCAATTATTAGTGAAGCAGGTTGCCCCGGGGTTGCAGACCCTGGACAAATTTTAATTGCGGCTGCGCAAAAATTAAACTGCAATATAAAACCATTAGTAGGCCCAAGCTCTATTTTACTAGCATTAATGGCGAGTGGCATGAATGGACAACAATTTGAATTTGTTGGGTATTTACCAATAGATAATGCTGATAGATCAAAAAAAATAAAAGAACTTGAGCTATCTTCTCAAAAAAACAACAGCACTAAAATTTTTATAGAAACACCATATAGAAATAACCAACTTGTTGATTCTATTTTAAAAATTTGCGACCACAAAACGTTGCTTTGTATTGCAGTAAATTTAACTGCACCAAATGAGTCTATAAAAACATTGCAGGTTGGTGATTGGAAAACAAAAAAGCCGGAGCTTCATAAGCAACCGGCAATATTTTTATTGTATGCAGGAGCTCTTTAGCGCTCCAAAGTTTTCATACTCTTTATTTCGTCTACAATAAATACACTAAACCCTCTCCAAGGCAATGATTTTTTGTACTCTTTGTAATGAAGATCAAAATATTGACCACTGTTATTCATTAAAACATTAGCAATACTATCATTGGCAACAGAAAATTCAAACTCATAGGATTGGACTGTGCCCACCGTTTTTGATTTAAAACCTGATTGTATCAACTTGCCTTCATACGTTTTAAAGATGTTGCCTTTTTTTACAACATAATTTAATTCTCCACTTTTTACGCCTTCGCCAAACACATAAAAATATTGCCACCAAATTATTATCCCAACAAATAGAAGTGCAATTATAAAAAATTTACTCATAAAACTTTTGAAGCCATTTTTAGTTTTCCCAATAGGATTTACTTCTTCATTAAATTTAACATCTGCCATAGTGAGTTGTTTTGGTGTAAAAAATTATAACCCGTACTGACTTACAAGCCAAATAAAAGCAGCCATGTTCAACGTTCCAAGGTCAAGTTCTCTTTTACTTACGGCTTCAAAAACATCTGTCTCTGCATGATGCAAATCAAAATAACGTTGGCTATCAGTCTGCAAACCCGCCAGGGCTGCCCCTACCTCTTTTAACGGCCCAACATCTGCGCCACTCCCCTTTTCTTTAAAATCATAAACACCATAAGGGTAAAATAATGGCGCCCATTCTTTTACTGTGGCTTCTTTTTGTGGGGACATATCTAAATTAAAACCTCTTGGCGTAAACCCACCTGCATCACTCTCTAAAGCAAATATGTGTTGCTCCTTTTTTTGTTTTGCATTTTGCAAATATGCTTTAGATCCTCCACCGCCATTTTCTTCATTCATAAAAAGCACTGCCCTTATCGTTCTTAATGGTTTAATATTTTGCGCTTTAAGCGTCCTAATAATTTCAATACTTTGTACAATACCAGTACCATCATCATGAGCGCCTTCAGCAAGGTCCCAACTATCTAAATGCCCACCAACAGTTATAATTTGCTCAGGAAATTTTGCTCCCCTTATTTCTCCAATTACATTAAATGAATTTGCTGTGCCCATCATTTTACAATAAGATTTTATCGATCCTTTTACTACCTTACCTGATTGTAAAACACTGCTTAACCTGTTAGCCATTTGGGTGCTAATTGCTACAGCAGGTATTTTTGGAAAGGAGTCATTGTAAGCTGTTGCCCCTGTATGTGGATGGTCATCTTCATTGCTTGCAAGAGAGCGCACCATTATTGCAACTGCGCCATATTTTGCCGCCAACGATGGACCTGCCCTACGCCCAACGCCACTTTCGCCATAGGCTTTAAAAGTCTTAATATAAGTGGGATTCATTTCAATATTTATTAAGACAATTTTCCCTTTTACATTAGCAGCAGTAAAATCTGCCATTTTTCTAATTTCTATAATTTCGGCATTTACAACTTTTCCATTTGTGCCCTCGCTGTTTCCTAGTGAGGTAAGTTTAATTTTTTCTTTTATTCCATTTATAGAAATGTAACCTTCTTCTTTAGCGCCCCTCACCCAATGCGGCACTACACATGGTTGCAAATAAACCGTATCTGCACCTGCAGCCTCCAACATTTTTTTGCCTGCATAAACTGCTTTTAAAGCTCCCGAAGAACCGCTAAGCCTTGGCCCAATATCTTTACATAGTGTACGAAGATTTTTATATGCCATGCTGTTGACCATCACTTCATCAGCAATTTTTTTAATTACTGTACTATCTGCTTTGTAATTATTATTTGTAGCAGGTTGCGCAAAACAATAAAGGCAAGCCAAAAACAAAACTGAAAAAGATATCAATGATTTCATGTATTAATATTTATTAAACAAACATAATCTTTTACTTTAAAATACAAACAGATACTTAGTATGTTGTTTAAGACTTACTGTTTAACCGAAAAAGGAAAATTATATTTTTTAAATTAAACTGCTCGTTGCAATAAATTTATCATTCTTTTTTATGATTACATTGCAGCATTATTTTTAGCAATAGTATCGTTTTATGAATATAGCAATTGTTTGTTACCCTACTTTTGGTGGCAGTGGCGTTTTAGCAACTGAGCTTGGTAAAGCTCTTGCAGAAAAAGGACATAATATTCACTTCATAACATACCAACAACCTGTAAGACTGGGAGGCTTTCATGCAAATATTTTTTACCACGAAGTACGTGTTCCAACCTACCCTTTATTTGATTTTCCCCCTTATGAAACAGCACTTGCCAGCACTATGGTAGATGTTGTAAAAAACCAGGATATTGATTTACTGCATGTTCATTATGCAATACCACATGCAGCAGCGGCTTATATGGCAAAACAAATTCTTGCCAAGCAAAATAAAAAAATTCCGGTAATAACTACTTTGCATGGTACAGATATAACACTTGTTGGTAGAGATAAAACATACAGCCCGGTAGTGACATTTTCAATGGAAGAAAGTGATGCACTCACTGCTGTTTCAAAAAATTTAAAAGCCGAAACTTACCGTAATTTTAAAATAGACAAAGAGATTGAAGTCATTTATAATTTTGTTGATGTAAAACGTTTTAATAAAAAACCGATCGATGCTTTTAAAAAATTAATTGCTCCTAACGGGGAGCGAATTATTATACATGCTTCTAATTTTAGAAAAGTAAAACGTGTTGGTGACGTTATAAAAACGTTTCAACTTATTGCTAAAGAAATACCCTCTAAATTATTGTTGATTGGTGATGGGCCTGAACGGCCTGACCTAGAGGCAATGACAAGAGATTGTGTTAATAAAGACGATATAAGATTCTTGGGCAAGCAAGAGCAAATGGAAGATTTATTACCGATAGCAGATTTATTTTTATTGCCAAGCGAGTATGAAAGTTTTGGACTTGCGGCGCTTGAAGCAATGGCTGCAGAAGTGCCTGTAATATCTTCCAACGCCGGTGGTTTGCCCGAAATAATTATTGATGGAGATTGTGGCTATATGAGTAATGTGGGAGACGTAGAAGACATGGCAAAAAATGCAATAAAAATTTTAAAAGATGATGCAGTCTACGCAACCTTTAAAACGAACGCTTTAAAACAAGCTGAGCGTTTTGATATTGAAAATATAGTGCCTCAATATGAAGATCTTTATAAACGTGTTTTACAATAAGCTTATCTGCGTCTTAACCATTTTTCAGGATCAAGATCTGAATTACCTTTAGCACTATAAAAGTCTATCGACCCAATACCATCTAAGTTTGATGCTACTCTTCCCAATACCTGACCAGTTTTAACTTCCTGGTTCATTTTTACAGCCACACCATTAATGTTACTGTACGATGTAAAGTAATTTCCGTGCTTAACAGTTACCAAAAATTTTTCGTCATCTACCTCAGTCACTAAGATAACAGTACCATCAAACACCGCTTTTACTCCTGTACCAATGGCAGACGATATCGTTACCGCACTATTTTGTAATACTGCACCGCTCGGTAATTTATAAGGCCCAAAATGGTTTAATACAGCGCCATTGTCCACAGGCCAAGGTAGGCTTCCTTTATTTCTTTCAAAACTGTTGTTTAAAGCAATATTATCTGCATTAAAAGTTGACGACTCAGGCGCTACTACTTTGGCTGTTTCTTTTACCGGTCTACTTTTCACAGGTTCAATCAAAGCTGTAATGGGTTTGCCCGCGGCTGTTGCTACAGTGTTTGCCTTCGTTATTTTATCATTTTCAATCTTTCTATTTTTTTCAATAGCAGCCAAATCCGCAATCCGCTTTTTTGCTGCTCTCTCATCTGCAAGTTTCCTTTCGTCTGCTGCTTTCATAGCTGCAGCTATAGCCGATTTTATAGCATTATTTACTTTTGCAATTTGCTTTTGCTTAGCTGCAATTCTTGCATTTAATCCACTTCCTTCTTTTTTAAGTTGAACAACAATTTTATCCTGCTCAATTTTTTGTTGTTCCAAAACACTCAGTTCTTTACTTTGTATACCTAATGTCACTTTTTTTGTTTGCTTAGATGCCCCAAGGTCTTCTAACCTTTTTCTGCGCAGTTCCTGTGTACGTAAAATATTTTGCCCCTGCATCTCTCTATAAGTTCTATAACTTTTTAGGTATGCAATTCTCTTGATGGCATCATTAAAATTATCCGCAGAAAAAATAAAATTTATGAATTCGTAATTGCCTCGGTTTTTATAGGAGTAAACCATACTCTTTGCATATTCCTGCTTTAATGTATCCAGCAATTTATCAAACCTGTTTACATCTCTTTGAATAGAATAAATATTGTTATCAAGAATGCGTAAATCTTTTCCAATATTTTCCAGTACCCTACCCTGTAAATTCACCTTATTGGTAAAGAGTGAAAGTGTTGTAAGATTTTGTTTGGTTACCTGCTTGTTGCTGTTCAATAACTTTTGAGTTTCTTCAATTTCTTTTCTAAGTTGCTGGCGTTGTTTTTCTAACTCCTCCCTTGTTTGCTGCGCTACTACTGCATTTGCGAAAAGGCAACTTAATATAATAGAAATGATTACTCTCATCATAGGTTGGTATTTAAAAGAAATGAATTGAAAACTTCATCTCATGAAAAGAAATTAAAAATAAGGATTAATTCTTTTTATAATTTTTAGGCACAGAGAAATACACAGATAATTCTTTGTTAAACTCAAATTGCTTAAAGTTCATTCTAACATCGAGTTTATTTTTTTCACTTGCAACAATTTGCCTGTAGGTTGAAAATTTTATTCCATTGTTACTTTCATAATTATCATAGGTAAAATCTGCAGTTCTGTTTCTTGCAAAGTTTATATCATCAAGCTTTGAATGCTTTAATGTATTATCTATTGTTGAAATTGTAAGTAAATTTTTAAAATCATTATTGATTGATGAAACCAAAAGAAAATCATCTAATTTTTTTACAGATATGTTACTGTCATTGTAGAATATAGGATTACCAACCAGCAAATTTTGCAGGGTATTAAAGTCAAATGGAATTTCGGTAATTTCCTGTAAGTAATTAATCGATCTATACTGAACTATTTTCTCCTGTTTATTCAATAAAATTACACTGTCCTTAGTAACGAGCACTCTAAATACTTCTATGTTTAAAATTGATGCAGATATTGATATCCAAATGGCGCTATCCTTTATCATTCTAATATTTGCAAGTAGGTCAGGTTTTTTCCCTTTACTATCATCAATATCAAGTTTAATTTTTGCAGAAAATGTTTTGAAATCAATAAAATTTTTCTGAATAATATCTTTCGTTGAATTAAAAATGAGAGATGAGTCAATGGTAGATTTTACTTCAACAACAACAACTGAAGCAGTATCCCTTGGCGCTATTGCCTTGGTAATTATTTTACCTGATTTGCACTGCGAAAAAAATAAACAAGCTGCAACAGCAAATACAAACACACATATTTTCATAGAAATAAATTTATACCCCCGTATGACCAAATCCACCGGCGTTCCTTTCCGTAGTGTTCAATTCTTGTACCAATATCAATGCTGCATTTTCGACCTTTGCCACAACCATTTGTGCAATTCTATCATTATTATTTACTGTAAAAGGCAGGTTACTTAAATTAATTAATAACACATTTACCTCACCCCTGTAATCGCTGTCAATGGTACCTGGAGAATTTAGGCAGGTGATTCCATTTTTTAAAGCTAATCCGCTTCGAGGTCGTACTTGCACTTCGTAACCATGTGGAATTTCTAAAAATATGCCTGAAGGAATAAGCCGCCGCTCTAAAGGGGCAAGTATTACAGGTTCTAAAAGATTTGCCCTAATATCCATACCTGCAGCGCCTGCAGTTGCATAGCTCGGCAAGTCATTATTAGAATTATTTACAGTATTAATTTTGACAGTATCACCCATTATCAATTTTTGTTTTTCTTTAATAAAATTGTTGCATTTGCAAACAAGCCCTCCTCTCTACCGGCAAAACCCATCTTTTCAGTAGTGGTTGCTTTTATCGACACATCGTCTAGTTCAATTTCTAAAATTGCAGCAATAACTTTTCGCATACCATCTGCATAAGGCATTACCTTAGGTGCTTCAAGGCAAATAGTAGTATCTACATTTACAACCTTATAATTTTTCGATGCTATAAGTTTATAAGTTTTTGCCAATAAAATTTTACTGTCAATATTTTTAAGTGAAGCGTCCGTATCAGGAAAATGCTTTCCTATATCGCCAAGGCTCAAAGCACCGAGTAAGGCATCGCAAATGGCATGTAGTAGAACATCAGCATCGCTATGGCCAACTGCACCTTTGGAATGTGGAATTTGTACACCACCAATCCATAACTCTCTACCCTCTGCTAGTTGGTGAAAATCAATACCGGTTCCTATTCTATAGCCCATATTTTTTTGCAGCAAAGATGCACAAAACTTACTGTATAAAAAAGGCGCTCTACAAAATGTAGAACGCCTATATTTTAAAAATTAAAATTGTTTAATTATCAATATCAAATAATAAACTGAAACGAACTGTGTTTGATAATGGGTTACGACTAATACCTGCACCTGATGGGAAAATATAAGCGAGGTTTAAACCAATAACATTGTATTTTAAACCTGCACCAACAGTTGCATAACGGCGATTACCTTTTAGAGGACTCTCATAGAAGTAACCTGCACGGAAAGAAAATTGCTCTTTGTACCAATACTCTGCACCAATAGAAGCAGTTAGCTCACGAAGCTCTTCAGAACCGCCTCCAGGAGCATCTCCAAAAGATTTAGCCCAGCTACTTACGACACCTTGGCTGCGGTAGTTAGCAATACTTGCAGCAGTTGTATCCGGCGTAGGAACCAATAATTTATTTATGTCTGCAGCAAAAGTTAATTTGCTATCTGCATCAAAAACTTTAGTATAAGCTGCACCTAAACCTAAGTTTGCAGGTATGAAATCTTTTTGTGCATTATCGTCTGTGTAAGAAATTTTTGACCCTAAGTTGCTTAATGTAACACCGTAATTAAATCCTTCACCATTTTCTTTTTCTCCTGTATGGAAGAAATGAAGATCCGCTGCAACAGAACTACCTTTTTTATAATTTACTCCATTGAAAGTACCGTTAGCAAGATTTGAACTGATGTAGCGAACACCTATTCCGAGACCAGATTTTGCTCCAAGTTTTCTAGAATAACCACCTTCAACTGTATATTCACGTGGGCGATTGCTGCCAATATCATTACCTGATTGGTCAGTGAACTGGATGTCTCCAAGACTAAAATATCTTAAACCAAGAGAGAGTGCTTGATTATCATCTAACTTATAATAACCTGCCAATGATGCTATGTAAACATCTTTTAAATCAAGATCATTTAACCAAGGGGTATAAGTAACTCCAATAGATCCTTTTTGTTTTGCAAAAGGTGTTTTACCTAAGTTCCAAAAATTTGAATATGCATCAGCCTTTGTTGCAATACCTGTTTCTCCCATACCGGTGCTTCTTGCATCAGGAGAAATACGTAACATAGGTACGGCTGTAGTAACTACGTTATTAGTTTTATCGGAAACCGACTGCGCTCTTACAATTGTTGTTCCACCTATTAAAAATGCTACGGCGGCTAGCTTCAAAGTTGCTTGTTTCATGCTTTTTTTTTGTCTTGGTTAGGTAGACATACCTCGATAAGCGTTCTATTTAAGTGACTAATTGTTATTTCTAAGTATAAAGCTAAGTTATAATTTCTTGTTAAAGAAAATCAAATTTATTATAAAATAATTACAAATATCTTTTTTGTTGGTCTTTTAAACCCTATCTAAAATCCCCTATTAATGATGTTTTACTGCTGTGCCCTCGCTTTACGGTAGTTAAGACAAGAATCATTTATAAAACGTTGCAACGCTAGCAAAATTGTTTAATTATCAATAAAAAGCTAAAACGCAATCTCCTAGACATTTTTTATTCCGAATTTAATTATATTGCAACTTATAGTGTATTAATCAACAATAACCAAGAATTTTTTTCGTTTCATATTTTGTAAAACGACAGTAAACCATGTTAAAAACATTTTCAAATAGATATCTGCTTCTTGCAGTTTTAGGAGGACTTTCATTAAGTGCATGTAAAAACGGCAGTATTTTTAGTAAGAAAAAAGCAACCTCCGATGCAACTGGATGGAGCTATGATGATAAAAATATGGGAAACTTCCATGTAGCTAAGGTTAAGTACCCCAAAGCAGGACCTGGTTTGGTGTTTGTGCAGGGGGGCTCTTTTGTTATGGGCGCTAAAGATGAAGATGTAATGGGCGATTGGAACAATGTACCCCGCCGTGTTACGGTGCCTTCTTTTTTTATAGACGAAACGGAAGTTGCCAACGTACATTACCGTGAATACTTATATTGGCTAGACAATACCTTTAGTAGTGATACTGCTATAATTGATAAGGCATTGCCTGATACTTTGGTATGGAGAGAGGAACTTGCATACAATGAGCCATATGTAGAATATTACTTTAGGTATCCATCTTACAATTATTATCCTGTTGTGGGTGTGAGCTGGCAACAAGCCCATGACTACTGTATTTGGAGAACAGATAGGGTAAATGAACTTAACCTTATGAAGAAAGGTTACTTAAAGAAAGATGCTGCAAAAAAAGAAATGAAAGGCGGTGGCGCTGAAGGATCCTTTAGTACAGAGGCATATCTTGTTAACCCTGAGTTAGTGCAAATGGCAAAAAGCAAACCTAAGAAAACAGATTTAAGAGATGTAAATGGTAAACCTCGTGCTAATGTAAAAATGGAAGATGGAATTTTAAATATGGGTTATAGGTTGCCTACAGAAGCTGAGTGGGAATATGCAGCTTATGGCTTGTTAGACCAGAATCCGAATATTCGTAAGAAAGAAAAACAAAGCGGTGAAGAAAATAGATCAAATCAGCAGGTTTATTCTTGGTCGAAAAATCCGAACGGTTTAAGAGATAACCGCAGAGGTAGCTGGCAGGGTAAATTTCTTGCAAACTTTAAAAGAGGAAGTGGCGATAACATGGGTATTGCGGGCGGTTTAAATGACCGTGCAGCAATAACCGGTAGCATAAAATCTTTTTATCCAAATGCATTTGGCTTATATAATATGAGTGGTAATGTTAGTGAGTGGGTTGGTGATGTTTACCGACCAATGACATCTTTGGATGCACAGGACTTCAATTATTTCCGCGGAAATAAATTTACGAAGTTGTTTAAAAACAGTTCTGGTGAATACGAAAGAGATAGTTTAGGGCGCTTAAAAAGACAGGATATATCTGATGACGATGTAAAAAATAGAGCAAACTATCAAAAAAATAATGTCATAAATTACCTAGATGGTGATTCTTCAAGCCAAGTGAATTATGGTTACGGAATAACTTCTTTGATAAATGATGAGTCCAGGGTTATAAAAGGTGGAAGCTGGAATGATAGAGCTTATTGGCTATCACCAGGTACACGTCGTTTTATGCAGGAAACGCAAGCTGCAAGCACCGTTGGCTTTAGGTGTGCACAAACATATCTTGGTCCACCGGAAGGACCTGGTTTTAAGGATGGCAATAACTTCCCGTCAAGAAAACAAAATTCAAGAAAAGGAAAATATTAAAAATGAAAACCCTTCAAATATTGAAGGGTTTTTTGTTGCTTGTAAGTTTTACCTCATTATTTTTGTAACATGAGTATTGAAGAATTGTACAGCATATTTCTTGAGCATCCAAACGCAGAAACTGACACAAGAAAAATAAAACCGGGCAGCATTTTTTTTGCATTAAAAGGCCCAAATTTTAATGGTAATACCTACGCTGAGCAAGCTTTAAAAGCAGGAGCATCTTTTTGTGTTTGTGATGAACAAACAGATTTCATTAATGAAAATATTATTTACGTAGACGATGTATTAACTACACTTCAGCACTTAGCAAAATATCACCGTATTCAATTTGCAATTCCGTTTGTTGCTATTACAGGAAGTAATGGAAAAACAACTACGAAAGAGCTTGTGCACGAAGTGTTAAGCACCACATTTAGATGCTATACAACAAAAGGAAATTTAAATAACCATATAGGAATTCCACTCACCATTCTTTCGGTAAAAAAAGATGCTGAAATTGCTGTGATTGAAATGGGCGCAAATCACTTAAAAGAAATTGAAAGCTATTGTTTGTATGCCATGCCAACACATGGCCTCATAACAAATTGTGGTAAGGCTCACCTAGAAGGCTTTGGAGGGGAAGATGGTATAAAAAAAGGTAAAGGGGAATTGTACAATTATATTTCAAATACTGAAGGAACAGTATTTATTAATAACGACTATGATTATTTAAAAAATATGAGTAACTCGGTAAAAAATAAAATTACATACGGAAGTACAAATGATGCAGGCTACCAAGGCCTGGCAAAAGAAGGTGAACATTTGCTTGAAGTTGAGATAATAAAAGGTGCAGCAATTGATACTATAAAAACCCAACTCGCCGGTAATTATAACCTGCCAAATGTAATGAGTGCTGTGTGCATTGGAAAATATTTTGGCGTTGCAGATGATAAAATAAAAAATGCACTAGAAGGATACGTGCCTACAAACAGTAGATCACAAATAATTAAAAGAGATACCAATGTTATTTTGCTCGATGCGTACAATGCTAACCCAAGTAGTATGGTGGTAGCAATTGAAAATTTTGCAGCCATGCAAGGAAAAAATAAGATTATTATTTTAGGTGGAATGATGGAGTTAGGAGCCGAAAGTGTGAAAGAACACGAAAATATTATAACACTACTTGGTAATTATAAATGGGATAAGGTTGTTGTAGCAGGTAAAGATTTTATTAATCTACCCTCATCTATTTTAAAATTTAACAACGCAGAAGAAATCAGTAGTTGGTATAAACAACAAGAATTTAAAAATGCAACTATATTAATAAAAGGTTCAAGAAGCATGGCTATGGAAAAAGTGCTGGATTAAAATTTCATCAAATTTGCGTTCAACAATTTCGATTTTAATTAAAATAGCCAATACACGTTTTGGGTGAATTGGCTATTTATGAATCCAAAAAATTTCATGGTTTAGATTATATAGTCAGCTTTCTAAATCAATAGTATACTCTTATTCAAATTCTAATCTTTTGTTCTAGAATCTGTGTCGGCATCACTAGTTTGCGGTAGAGAGTTGTCTTCTACCTTCTTCGTTAAATTCACTGTCTCACCGGTATCTAAATTTTCATTAGAAGCATCATCCTCCCTGTTTTCGTTTTGCAACATATTGCCTTTAGGCTTATCATCAATGTTTTCCATTATTATTTGTTTTAAAATTAGTAATGGCTTTATAAATACACAATACATTCCAAATTTATTCTACGATAATCAAGCAGAATTTAAGGTAAAGATGTAGAACAAAATGCCCGGTTTTTTTTCCTGAAGTGATTTTACTTTTCTAATATCAAAACTAATTTGCCTTTTCTACAACCCATATCTGTGTTTGATCATTATTACGAGGTTTATAAGTTTTTACTCTACATGAATTGGTATTTAGATTATCATTGTTAGCATCTAAAAGTTTTCCGTTCGCCAAATTTTTAATGAGATATTTATTTCCTTCTAAATTGATAAACAACCAACGTTGGTTTGCGCTCACACCCAGAAAATTATTTTTTTCCCATAGTTGAATTTGTGAAGAACCGCTGTTTAGAAGACTTTCACTTTCGCTGTCTAATACATATGATTTACCTTCAATTGTTCCATATTCAATACTGTATCCAATAGAACCAAATTTTTTTATTTTTACTTTACTTTTAGCAGTAGTCAATTTCATGTCACTACCGTTCCTAATCCCATTCTGTTCATTTAAGCCTAATCCATTAGTTGTTGCATAACTTTTTATGTAATAATCACCTTCAGTGATTGCTGCTCCTGTAACATTCCTAACAATATTTGTTGCTGCAAAAGAGATTTGTTTGATGGTCTCTACTCCTGCGTTAATAGCTCCTTCAATGTCACCTACAACTTTTGTAACCGTTTTATCATACAAATTAATTTGCATTCCTCTCTCAACAGTTTCCCTATCGCAACCCTCAGAGCCTGCATCTTCAATACGAAGCGGCTTTGGCATTTTAGCTTGCTGTGCGGCAGTAAGTTGGAGATATGCAGCATTTAAATACCAAGTGGGATGATGGTAACACATGGTGCTATTTCCTAAAACAGTTACATCTAGATTTAATTTTCTGGTACTATTTTCATTGATAAAATCCGTCACCAAATTTCCTACTGCACCAACGACTCCGGGTATAATTGAGACAAACTCCGCAGGGTTTCGTTCTCTTGCATTGAACTCAATATTTCTTACATCACTATAATAAACTCTTGTACCAGCTGTTGCGCAACCTACAATTTGTGCAAGTACAGTAATCGGATCAGAAATAAATTCAAATCGCTGGTGCCTGTCATTTGGAAAGATTCTATCCATTTCATTTGCGAATTGTCGGTTGCCTGGATTGGGTGCAGCATAGCCGTAAACACCTTGTGCAGTAATTCCTTTTTTAGCCATAAACATTGCAAAAAGCTGTGCCTGTGCTGCTCCCAAGCTATGACCAGTTATCCAAACCTTTTTAGTTTTACCGCCATTCTTTTCTACGAAATTATACACTTCATCTTTGAAGCCTTCGTATTCCAAAGAGTTCCACATGCCTGAAAGTATTTTGCCTGTTAGTTGAGGTGAACTTATTTGCCTTGCGTCAAAATCGGTTGACACCCACTCTGCAAAATCGTAGCCTGCACCCTCTTTGTTGCTCCCTACCCTATCCGTTCCTCTAAATACAACATAAATTGTATTAGCTGTTGAAATTACCATTGCCTCAGGATCATAACCCAGTCTATCAGATTTATGAAAGAATTCAAAGGTTGGATTTGAAAATAATTCTCTCGTATATTTTTTATATTCTTTTTCAAAATCATCAGGAACCCTGTGCAACCTTGTTTCGTAAGCTTTGGTGCTATCATCAGCTACCCGAGCTAAATATTGAGGGTAAATTAAAGTTGACAAATAACAAAGTAAATAGGCATTTTCATCATTTCTACCTGTAGCGCTGTTATTGAAATTCGTATTAAAAACCGCTGTGGGATTAGCTTTTACCAACAGCGTTTGTGCATTAGCGCTAAGTGCTGTTGCAGAACCTAGTTGCGTACTCCTATTTGCAATACCGGAAATTTGGCTGAAGCCCAGAAATGGTTGTAACAAGAATAATGCAGTGAGAATTTTTTGTAAATGTTTCATTGTTTTAAGTTTTTAAAGTTCTAGTTATTCAAAAGATGTTAATCGTTTTAAACAACAGTTAATTGATATCTCTTTTTTAAAAAAATAAAAGTAAATGATGCATTTAACCCACACAATCGCTAATTGTAGTGATATATTTTTTTAATAATAAAAAATTAGAGAAGATAATTTAAAAGAAATGCGATGTGATGTCGGTAACTACTTTAAAGAAAAAATAGACAGAAAGTAAAAACAAATCACTAGAATATTTTATAAAATTTGCTCTTTGATAAATAAAAAATCCTTCTTATTCAGAAGGATTTGAAATTGACTTTTATTGCAGAGAGGAAGGGATTCGAACCAATCTCGCAAACCCAATATAGATAGACATCTTCGCTTATTACTCCCTGCAGGTCTCGATTAAGTCTCTTTTAATTTGAAACGATTTGCTACATTTCTTTACAACACTGT
>JANOTH010000022.1:0-9461 GCA_031416275.1 Ferruginibacter sp.
CTGCCTGCAATACCGCTAAAAACATCAATTGCAATTATACCAAGTACAGCCCATTTTGCTTTAATAGGAATTGGTATTGGAATAATCATCATTTCTGTATTTTGAAAGAGGTATCCAAAAGCAGCAACTACGCCCATTATAGCACCTGAGGCACCAACCGTGGCATTCATTCGTAATATTTCTTGGTATTGAATAACCTGGTCAAAGCTCATCACCATATTATCTAGCATTCTATAATCGTATGCATAAGATGCTAACTGAACAATTGCAGCACCAATACCGCATATAAAATAAAAAATAAGGAATTTTTTTGGCCCCCACATTCTTTCAATCATAGCACCGAAACTATAAAGTGCAAACATGTTAAAAAGCAAATGCATAAAACTGCCATGCATAAACATGTGGGTAATAATTTGGTGAAAACCAAACTCATCAGATTTGTAATGGTGTAACGCAAAAAGGTCAGTCACTTTGCTCTCGCCTTGTAAGCCACCAAATGTTATTTGAGCAATAAATGCAATTACATTGATGATGATTAAATTAAGAACCGCAGGGGTTGGGGTTTGAAAGCCACCACTTGATCTGTTATATGACATTTAGTTTTTTTTATTTTGTTTTAGCACAATATTCAATGATTATGCCTTTTATTTTACCTGCCAATTAGGCTTTTAAAACCAGCTTTGCAACACACTCAATATGGTGCGTATGCGGAAACATATCTACCGGCTGTGTTTTTTCAACACTGTATTTTTCGCTTAGTAACAAGATATCTCTTGCCATGGTGGCGGTATTACAGCTTACATAAACGATAACAGGTGCAGCAATTTCCAGTAATTTATTTACGAGTTTTTCGTGCATGCCTGCTCTTGGTGGGTCTGTAATTACCACGTCAGGTCTGCCATGTTCTGCAAAAAAAGCATCGTTACATATTTTAATAACATCTCCCGCAAAAAATGCCGCATGCTCAATATTGTTATTTGCAGCATTCTTTTTTGCATCTTCAACAGCATCTTCAATAAGCTCCACACCAACTATCTTTTTTGCAAGGGGGCTCACAAAAATGCCAATGCTTCCGGTGCCGCAATAGAGGTCATACACTACTTCATTACCTGTTAGTGCTGCAAAATCTCGTGCAACACTGTAAAGTTTTTCTGCCTGCTTTGTATTTGTTTGAAAAAAAGATTTCGGACTAATAATGAATTCAAAATTTTCCAGTTTTTCTGTTACATATCCTTTTCCAAAATATACCTGCGGTGTAAGGTCGTAAATAGTATCGTTCCACTTGGGGTTGATGGTGTACAATAAAGTCGTTATTTCCGGTACTTTCGCAAGCAATGCAGCCATAACAACTTTGGTATTTTTTTCATCTTCATAATTAATGCAAAGGTTTACCATTAACTCTCCCGTCGTACAATAGCGTACAATTAAATTGCGTAACCATCCGGTATGTTCTTTAATATCATAAAAAGGAAAGTTATTTTCCAAAGCAATGTCTCTCATGCCATTTCGGATGCGGTTGTTCACTTCATCCATTAAAAAACATTCGAAAATATTTATCGTTTTGTCAAATACACGAGGTGCGTGGAAGCCGAGGGAAGGAGCCCCTCCTATCCTCCCCAGAGGGGAGGAAGATGGAGTAGATATTTCCGAAGATCGATTTTTTAAAAAACCATCTTCGTTGCTATCCACGCTAATGTTTTCGAGATTTCCTCCCCCACCGGGGAGGATAGGAGGGGCCTGCATTACTCGGGAGGGGATAGGGGAGGCCTCTATTTCCTCCGCCGTTAAATATCTTTTATTGCTAAACGTAAACTCCAGTTTATTTCTATAATAAACTTGTTCATCGGCACCAACTATTGGTAGCATCACTGCTCCCGTAACTTTTCCTATTCTTGCTAAATTTTGTTCAGCCTCCTGCTGCTTAAATTGTAACTGCTTGTGGTATGGTAACATTTGCCACTTACACCCACCACATACACCAAAATGCATACAAAAAGGTGTAACTCTATCTGCCGAAGGCGAAATGAGTTTCAATATTCGAGCCTCTGCAAAATCTTTTTTGTTTTTTGTAAGGAGTAGGTCCACTATATCTCCCGGCACCGCACCCTCTGTAAAAATTACCTTTCCATCTAGTCGTGCGATGGCTTTTCCCTGAGCCGCATAATCAGTTATGGTTATATTTTCTACTGTTATTCTTTTTTTCTGTTTTCTCACAGCACAAAAATAGTATTTAATGTGGCAATGAGGGTTTGTTAAAAAAGGTTAAACTCTTTATTTGCAGCGTGCATAGACTTCATGTTAGCCTTATTTTAAATACATTTGTTATCATTTTATAAAAACCAATGAAAAAACTTTTAGCGTTCCTTCTTTGCAGCATAACCTTAATTTCTGCCAACGCCCAAGGCTATCAAATAAATTTGCAGAGTAATTACAAATCTGGTATCGTTTACCTCACCTATTATATGGGTAAAAATTTTATTTTGCAAGATTCATCAGCTGTAAGCAATACAGGTAAATCAGTTTTTAAGGCAGCACAAAAACTACCGGGTGGTATTTATGTTTTGGTTTTCCCCGGTAAAAGGTTAACGGCAGATTTTTTAATTGATAAAGAACAAGATATTTCTATTGTTGCAGATACAAACCATCTCGATAAAATTTTTATAACCGGCTCACCTGCTAATGTAATTTTTAAACAATACCAAAGCTTTGTAAATGTAAAAGGCAAACAACTTCAAGATGAAAGAAATGCATTTAACCAGGCACAAACTGCAGCCGATTCAACAAAACACGAAACTGCTTATAAAAATTACAGCAAAGAATTAAATGATTACAGATTTAGCATTGTAAGGGATAAACCAACATCTATGATGGCGGTGTTGTTAAACGCATTGAGAGAACCTACATATCCAACAAAAATTGCAGTAACGCACCAAGACTCGTTAGATAATTATAATTTTTTTAAACAACGTTATTGGGATGGCATCACTTTTATGGATGACAGAATTATTAGAACACCATTCTTTTTGCCAAAGTTGGAAAGTTATTATAGAGAAGTAATGCCGCAATCAGCCGATAGCTTAATAAAAGATATTGATTATAAACTGTTGCTTGCACGAACAAATCCTGAAATGTATAAGTTTTTATTGAACTGGTTTACAGATGAATATATTAACCCAAAGTACATGGGGCAGGATGCGGTTTTTGTACACCTATATGAAAAGTACCATAGCAAAGGCATAACTACATGGCTCAATGAAAAGCAACATGAAGCAATTACCCGAAGAGCGTTTATGGTAATGGCCAATTTAATCGGCGAAAAGGCTGCCAACTTAGATTTTGTTGACGTAAACGGAAAATCAACTCCCTTATATAATGTTGATGCAGCCTATACCGTGGTTGTGTTTTGGGACCCTACATGTGGGCATTGTAAACAGGAATTGCCAAGAGTGGATTCAATGTACAGGGCAAGTTGGCAACAAAAAAATGTAAAAATTTATGCTGTATTATCAGAAGCAGAAAAACTTAAGGGAGAATGGATAAGCTACATAAGTGAGCATAAAATTGGAGACTGGATAAATGTTTACCAAACCAAAGAATCGTTGGAGTTGGAGACAAAAGAGCAAAGACCTTCGTACCGGCAATTATATGATGTTGTTGTTACCCCTACCATGTATTTGTTAGATAAGGATAAAAATATCATAGCAAAAAAACTTACGCTTGAGCAAATAAATGATTTGCTTGAAGTAAAAATTAAGAAAGGATAACCTACAAATACTACCAATAATAATTACTGTTTCATGAAATTTTTTTCTATTCTTGCCGTCTTATTTTTAGTGGGAGGCGATGCTTATTGCCAGCCCCTTTTTACTTATGGAAACAGTGCAACAAGTAAACAGGAATTTTTACGGGCATACAATAAAAACAAGCCCGTATCTGCAGATAAAGAAAAGGCCATTAGAGAATATTTAGATCTTTATACAAACTTTAAACTAAAAGTAAAAGATGCTAAAGAGTTAAGGCTTGATACGCTTTCGCAATTAAAATACGATGTACAAAATTTTAGAGATCAAATTGCCGATAATTATTTAAACGACGAATCGTTGTTGCAACAATTGGTAAAAGAGGCGGCAGATAGAATGGTAAAAAATGCACATGTTCTATATTTTTCATTGCCATTTGGAGAAAAAAGTATTCCTGCAGACACACTAAAAGTTTACAAAGCCGCAAAAGAGTTACAGCGTCAACTAAAGGCAGGAGCAAGCAATTATGCTGAATTGGCGACAGATATTTCTTCAAAGTTTTCTCCGGTAAATTATGGAGATGCAGGTTATGTTACTGCCTTTAGTTTGCAGTACGAAATTGAGAGCATTGTTTATAATTTGCCTGTAGGCAGTATTAGCGAACCTTTTAGAACGAAAAAGGGTTACAATATTTTTAAGGTAGCAGATGTAAGAACTGATGTTGGAAAATGGAAAGTGGCACAAATTCTTTTTGCTTATCCACCAGATGCTGACTATAATTTAAAACTTCAAATAAAATCAAAAGCAGATTCTGTTTTTAACCTTTTGCAAAATGGGTTGCTGTTTGCAGATGCAGCAAAAGCTTATAGTGATGATAGAATGAGCTATACAAGTGGTGGCGAGTTACCAGAATTTTCTTCAGGTAAATACAACAATACATTTGAGAACAATGTTTTTGCTATAAAGAGTGATAACAGTATATCCAAACCTTTTGAAACCAATTTCGGTTACCATATTGTTAAAAGACTCAGCGTTGCAACTTTGCCAACAGATAAAAACGATGCAAATTTTTTATATGATGTTAAGCAACGGGTACAACAGGATGCAAGAATAAATACAGCGAAGGAAAAGTTTGTGAAAGATATTACCGCAAAAACAGGCTTTAAAAATTCAATTTCAATTACTGATCAACAGCTAATTAAATATGCAGATAGTATAATCAAAAATGCATCGTTAGCGCCAGATAAATTTTTACCTATAGCCAATAAAGTTATTTTTACTTTTAAAAATGGTACAACAATAAAAGGTAGCAAATGGGTTCAATTTGTAAAAGATAATAACATTAACGGGGAGCAGCAAAGCGATAATACATCTTTATTAAAGCAGTTTAAGGCACAAAGTATTTTAAACTATTACAAGGCTAATTTGGAGCAATACAACGATGAATTTAAGCAGCAAATGCAGGAATTTGTTGAAGGCAATATGCTATTTGAAATTATGGAAAGAAACGTTTGGAGCAAGGCAGGCGCTGACTCCGTTAGCCTCATTAAATATTACAATACCAACAAAGCAAAATATAAATGGCAGGAAAGCGCTGATGTAATTATTTTTAACTGCACAAATGAATCAGTTGCAAATGATGCAATGGCAGCATTAAAAAACGGTGATAAGTGGGCGGATATTGTTGAGAAAAGTAACGCCCAAATACAGGCAGATAGTGGCAGATATGAAATAGAACAAATTCCAACACCAAGAGCCCGGGTGGGAGAGTTTTCTGCCGTAGTAAAAAATGTTGATGGTACTGCTACATTTGTAAAATTTATAAAATTATACCAACCCAACGAACAGCGAAATTTTACAGAGGCAAGAGGGTTGGTTATAAATGATTATCAAAATGTATTAGAGCAAATATGGATCGAAAACCTTAAAAAAAAGTATAAAGTAAAAGTGAATGATACTGTTTTAAATAGCATTTTAAAATAAATAAATTTTAATTTTTAACAAGGCCTGCCCAATTATGGCAGGCTTTTTGGTTTTGGGGGGAACAAATAAAATTGTTTATAAAATTTAAAACTTTATGAAAAAAACAGGACTTACATTACTCGTATTAACAAGTTTGGCTTTAAGCGCAAATGCGCAAAAAGCTTATTTACAAGGGGGAGCTAATTTGGCAAATATTACAAAAGATAATGAAGGCAATACCGACGACAGAAAGGGTTTATATACTTTCAACGTAGGTGTAATGGGATCGTTAGGTTTATCTAAAACAGTTGATATAGAAACTGGATTGCTGTTCACCGGCAAAGGCGCAAAGTCAGAATCTAATTTTGGTAATGGTGATTTTATTAGAACATCATTTAATCCACTTTATGTGGAATTACCTGTTAATTTATTACTGAGGTTTCCATTAGTTGATAAAAACAGTAATTTATTTGTACACGCCGGGCCTTACGTTGCAATCGGTGTTGCAGGTAAATCGAAGTACGATTCTAAAATTGGATTGCTAACAACAAACTCACAAAGTAATATTGAATTTAATAATGATGATCCTACAACCTCACAACAAGAAGATGCCAGTTTTTCAAAAATAAAGCGTTTTGATTACGGGCTTAATTTAGGCGGTGGTATTGCATTGAAAAGTTTGATTTTGAAAGCCAATTATGGTTTAGGACTTGCTAAAATAAATTCAACAGAGACAAATAATTCAGCTGATCAAAAAAATAAATACCGCACAATTTCTTTGTCTGTAGGTATTCCATTATAAACATCAATCAGTAATACAAACAAAAAAGCTTCCGATTTGGAAGCTTTTTTGTTACATCAGTTTTTTTACCACATCTGCAATTAAAATTGGTTTACCCAAAGTATAATAATGTAAGGCGGGCACACCGGCTTTTTTTAATTCAATCGATTGTTGTAATAACCATTCTGCACCAATTTTTTCAACATCAGTATCTTCTTTACACTTTAATATCTCGCTAGATAATGCAGTTGGCAAATCAATGTGAAAAACCTTTGGCAGTACCGTTAATTGTTTTTTATTGAAAATTGGTTTTAGACCAGGTATAATTGGAACAGTAATACCTATCGCCCTGCAAGCATCTACAAATGCAAAGTATTTGGCATTGTCAAAAAACATTTGTGTTACTATATAGTCTGCACCCGCATCAACTTTATTTTTAAGATATTGAAGGTCAGTATCCATATTGGGCGCTTCAAAATGTTTTTCAGGATAGCCAGATACACCTACACAAAATTTTGTGCTTGCGGTGTTTTTTAAATCCTCCTCCTGGTACAAACCTGCATTTAAATCTTGCACCTGTTTTATCAGGTCTATTGTGTAATTATGTCCACCTGGTTCAGGTTCAAAATTAGCTTCATTTTTTGCAGCATCACCCCTTAAAAGCAAAACATTATCTATTCCTAAATAATCTAAATTAATAAGTGCATCCTCCGTTTCGCCTACACTAAAACCCCCACAAATAATATGAGGTACGGTATCTACATTGTATTTGTTCATAATAGCGGCACAAATAGATTCTGTACCCGGGCGTTTGCGCACCACTACTTTCTTAAAATTGCCATCAGCCGTTTTTTTAAATACATGTTCACTACGGTGGTAGGTAACGTTTATAAAAGCAGGCTTCATCTCCATCAGTGGGTCTAGATGGTTGTATAGCGATTGAATACCCTTGCCTTTTAAGGGAGGTAAAATTTCAAAAGATAGTACTGTGTCTTTTGCGTTATTTAAGTGCTCTGTAACTTTCATGCAGTTGTTTAATGGTTGCAAAGATAATGGTTAACGAAAAACTGTACATTATTTACAGCATACTAGCCAAGGAAAAATCGTTTATGTGTTTACGTTTTACGATAATCAATGTTATATGGCGTGCGCTTGAAATAAGTTCAGTTAAAAATGATTAGTTCTAATTATGTAAATCTCCTTTAAATAACAATATTACATGGTTGTTAAAAAATGCACCGTCATAAAAATTAATAGTTTCTAACCTACCTTTACAACACATGAGCATTGTAATTCAAACAAAAAATCTGGTAAAAAGATACGGAAGCCGCACAGTGGTTAATGATGTTTCTTTTAATGTAAAACAAGGAGAAATTGTTGGGTTATTAGGGCCAAACGGAGCAGGTAAAACAACCTCCTTTTACCAGGTAGTTGGGTTGGTAAAGCCAGATGAGGGAGAGGTTTTTTTAAATGATATAAACATCACAAAGCTACCAATGTACAAACGTGCCCAAATGGGAATTGGTTATTTGCCGCAAGAGGCAAGCGTGTTTAGAAAATTAAGTGTGGAAGAAAATATTATTGCAGTGTTGGAAATGACGAAACTTAAGAAACAACAGCAAAAAGAAAAGTTAGAATCGTTGCTGTTGGAATTTAGGCTGCAGCACGTTCGAAAAAACAACGGTGATACACTGAGTGGTGGCGAAAGACGTAGAACAGAAATTGCCCGTGCTTTGGCGGTTGATCCTAAATTTATTTTATTGGACGAACCTTTTGCCGGTGTAGATCCTATAGCCGTGGAAGACATTCAAGAGATAATTGCAAAACTTAAGTATAAAAATATCGGTATCCTCATAACCGATCATAATGTAAACGAAACACTTTCTATCTGCGATCGTGCATATCTCTTAATTGACGGTAGCATTTTTAAACATGGCACGGCAGAAGAATTGGCTGGCGATGAACAGGTACGCAGACTATACCTTGGTAAAAACTTCGAATTAAAACGCAAGGATTATTTGCATGAGCAGGCGGCGGGATAAAAATTTCATTTCATGTGCCTTGCTGTCTCTCCTTTTGATTCGTTAAAGAATTCCCAATAAATATTTATTTTGACAAGTGGTAACTATTCCGTCATTGTGTACGTTTAGTTTCGTATAACGGTTAAATTTTATAGCCAATAGTAATTAAACTAAACACAATCTGAATGAAACTTTTACTGCAAGCTGTTTTCTTATTTTCTTTTTTTGCAGGCAGCGCACAAACAATACCTGTTTTAGAGAAGAAGAGTATTACTATCAAAAAACTTTCAGGCATCATAAAAGTTGATGGAGAGATAAATGATGTAGCCTGGAAGAGTGCAACATTAGCAAATAAATTTACTGAGTTTCAACCTACCCCTTTCAAAGCAGAAAGTGAAATAAACCGTACTGAAATATATTTTTTATACGATAATGCTGGTATGTACGTGGGAGGTTATGTGCACGAACAATCTAAAGACAGTATTGCGGCAGAACTCACAGGACGAGATGGTTTTGGTAACAATGATTTTATAGGTATTATTTTGGATACGTATAACGATAAACAAAATGGCTTTGAATATTTTCTTTCACCCCTTAATGAACAATATGATGCAAAGGTTTCATCCAATGATGAAGATTTTGCATGGAATGCAGTTTGGCAAAGTGCTACGAAAATTAATAATGATGGGTGGAGTTTTGAAATCTTTATTCCATATTCTGCTATTAGGTTTGGTAAAAAGCCAATTCAGGAATGGGGGTTAAACATTGTACGCCAAAGAAGAAAAAGTGGCCAAAAACTTACATGGCAAACCATTAACCCAAATGTAAATGGTTTTCTCACACAGGAGGGGAATATCCGGGGATTTGAAAATATAAAACCGCCTGTAAGGTTGCAGCTTTCCCCATATTTTTCGAGCTATTATAACATAAACGGCAATGCCGGCGTCAATGAAAAAA
>JANOTH010000023.1:0-26308 GCA_031416275.1 Ferruginibacter sp.
TCTCCCTTGCGCCATTGGAAGGTTGGCAAAGGCCACAAACTTGCGGTACTTGGGTTAGGCGGTTTAGGGCACATGGCTGTAAAATTTGGTGTGGCATTTGGCGCAGAAGTTACTGTTTTGAGTACCTCAGCATCAAAGGAAGAAGCTGCAAAAGCTTTAGGTGCACATCATTTTATCGTAACAAAAGATGCTACTCAGGTTGCCTCTGTAAAAAGTTCTTTTGATTTTATTTTAGATACAGTTTCTGCCGGGCATGATATGGGCATGTACATGGCAATGCTCAAAACAAACGGTACGCATATTTGTGTTGGTGCACCCTCTGAACCTCATAAAATTTCTGCCTTCAGTTTAATTGGTGGTAGAAAAAGTGTTGCAGGTTCGGGCATTGGTGGTATTGCTGAAACTCAGGAAATGTTAGACTATTGTGCGGAACACAACATTGTTTCTGACATAGAAATGATTGATATAAAAGACATAACCGCATCGTATGCACGTATGGAAAAAGGTGATGTTCGTTATAGGTTTGTAATAGACATAGGAACACTGTGAATAAGTACTTGATATTTAAAATCCCCTTTGAAGTGATCGAAGGGGATTTTATTTTTTAAAATATTTTCAAGACAAAACTGATCATCTTTCAAGTTTAAAATTTTTGTCCGTTGCAGGGCGCCTTGTGGCATTTGCTACTTTGTAACCTGTCCTATACATCCAATCCGTCATCTTTTTCAATTTTGCATAATTTATATTTTGTGCATTATCCTGCGGAGTATGATAATCAGGATGCAATAGCGTAGTGTACATAATTGCGGGAATACCCAACCTTGCGTATGGCAAATGATCACTTCTAAAATACCAGCCTTCAACATGTGTAACATCATCCCACGAGAAATCTAATTTAAAATTTGGACCTTCTTTATTAGCTGAAAATGCCATGTTTACAAGCTCAACAGAATTTCTGTGTGGCGGAATGCTTCCTAAAATTGTTGCACTGTCAATATTGTTTCGGCCAATCATATCTCCGTTTAAAACAGCTACGATTGAATTTATTGGTACCGTAGGGTGTTGAGAATAAAATTTAGAGCCCAATAAACCTCGTTCTTCTGCACCGTGAATAACAAATAAAATGGAACGTTTTGCCGGAAATTTTGCAAATGCCCTTGCATTGGCTAGCATAGCTACATTTACACTTCCATTATCATCGGCTCCATAATAAATTGAATCATTTTTAATTTCATTTCTTATGCCATGTGCATCTGTATGTCCGCTATATAATAAATATTCAGATTTTAATTTAGCATCAGTACCATCAATTTTGCCAACCACGTTTACAGAAGGGTAATCATATTTTGAAACAATAATATTTGCTTTTAAGGCTGCATTTTTTTGCTGCAACATTTCTTTCATGGTTGAGTGCAACCATAATACAGGCATTGTTGTAGAAAGATTTTCATTAGCGCCTCCTTCAATATCATAAGTTCCTCTTTTAAAATTTTCTTCGGCATCATCCCAAGCCTGTTCTGCAGTTTCGTCAGCAATAAAAATAATTGCAATTGCTCCCTTTTGCTGTAAACGCAAACCATACTTGGTAAATATTGATCTGTTGTAACGCCAGGTAGGCAGAGAAACATTGAGGTTAATGTCTTTTTTATTGGCTTCTAATGCAACAACTTTTCCTTTTACATCTACCGACGAATTTTCTAGATCAAGTACACTTCCTAAATAAACAATTGGAGCATCTAGTTTAATGTTTGCCATTTGTGCTATGGCAACATCTTTCCAAAGAGCCAGGGGTTTTTCGTTTATGTAAAAATTAGATTGTGGGGTTACATAGTTTCGCCAAAGTGTAAAATATTGAAAATAAGTTCCATCATCACCTGCGGGTTTTATTCCAATAGAGCGGTACTTTTCAGCTAACCATGCAGCAGCTTTTAACTCATCTATCGTACCTGCAGATCTACCTTTAAATTTTGCATCAGCAAACTCATAAAGATCAGTTTTAAGCTCTGCGGTTTTAATTAAATTTAGTCCCGGTGGTTTAGCAGGCTGGGCTAAAAGATTTAAAGCCAGCAAAAAAAACAGGTTTGTAAAAATAATTTTCATTGAGTGAGGTTTGATGATGAAAAAATATGAAAATTGAAATTAGGCATTTTATATTTTTCAAAATTACTTCGTTAACCAATTTTGGTTGCGTAAAAGGATTTTGCTAAAGCGAATTCAGCTATCATTCCTATTATCGCCAAGATGCATAAATTATTACATAACAGTTAAATATATTATTTTATTTAAACTTAATTGGGTATTTTTAAAAGATAAACTACCCTAGCCATGACCAAACTAACATGGATAATTATTAGTGTGATAATAAACGTTGGCGTGTACGCACAAACTTTAAAACCGGATAGTATTAGTAAATTAATTTCGGCAAGTACTGACGTGAATGATAAAGCAAAGTTTTATATTCTACGAAGTAAAGCTTGGCCGAACAGCCAAACTGAAAAGCCGTTGGCAGATGCACAACAAGGCCTGGCTTTATATCAACAGACTAAAAATGAACAAGGGCAGGTAGATGCTTATTTGCAACTCTCAGGGATTTATAGTCGCCTCAACAAATATAAATTAGCCCTTGATTTTGATTCAATTTCAAATGGATTAGCCAATAAAATCGATTATAAAAAAGGAATAGCTTTATCGCTCGGCCTTATGGGCCGCAATCTTTCACAGTTGGGTAATTTAAAATCATCTAAAGAAAAAACCACGCAAGCTCTACAGGTTTTAAAAGATGCAGGATTAGAAGAGGAAATGCCAGATGTATACAACCGACTTGGCGTTATATATCGAAGGCTCTCCGATGTAAAGCAATCCCTATATCATTTTGATGAAGGCATTGCAAAAGCACAGAAATTTAAAGACGAACCTATACTTGCTGTGCTGTATATGAACAAAGCTAACTCTTTAACAGAAGCTGCCCGGTACGATGAGTCTGTAAAAATGCATCTTAACAGCATTAGAATTAAAGAAACGATAAAAGATGAGAGAGGCCTATTGCAATCGTATAATAACATTGCTATCGTTTATATGCGTACAAAACAATTTGAGACAAGCCTCGACTTTTACAAAAAAGCAAATGTATTAGCCAACAGATTTAAAAGTCAAACTAATATTGGTTACAACAGCGTAAATATGGCATCGTTGTACATTGCTATGAAACAAAAAGATTCAGTTTCGCAATTATTTGAACAAGCAATTACATCTTTCAAAGAAACAGGAGAAAAACCCGGCTTAGCGTTGAGCTACCATAATTTTGGTAATTTTTTAATAGAACAAAATCAGTTTGATAAGGCTGAGGAAATGCTCACAAAAGCATTATCCATCAGAAAAGAAACACAGTCGCTTTACGACATAGCATCTACAATGAATGTATTGGGCTCTTTACTTACAAAAAAAGGGCGTACAAAAGAAGCAGAAGATTTACTCCTGCAATCGATGGCAATGCTTAAAAGCGAAAACAGCGTACGACAAAAAGATGTTTACAAATATTTAGCTGACAATTATAAGGCTACCGGGCAAATGGAGGAAGCATATAAGTACCAGGCAGGTTATATTTCTCTTACAGATACATTAGCGACCGAAAGTGAAGTAACCAATATGCTGCGGACTCAATCTGAGTACGAGGTTGAAAAAAGAGATGCACAACTTGCATTGGCAAAAAAAGACAAAGAGTTTCAAACTTTGTTGGTTAGCAAAAAAAATGACCAACTTATTTATTTAATGGTTGCCTTTGGGCTTGCCATATTATTATCCGCAGTGTTTTATTTTAATTTAAAAAATAAAAAACAACATGCATTTGTGCTCCAACAAAAAAATACACAAATAGAAACTTTGATAAGAGAGCTACATCATCGTGTTAAAAATAATTTACAGGTTGTATCAGGTTTACTGTCCCTACAATCTAATAGAATGGAGAACGATAATGCAAGACAAGCAATGGATGAAGGTAGAAATAGGGTTGACGCCATGGCATTAATTCACCAAAAATTATACATGAACGATGAATTGGCAAGTGTAGACATAAAAGATTATTTAGAAAATTTATCTACCTCACTTGCAGGAAGCTTGGGTTACAGCAATAACCAAATTGAAACATTCGTGAATTTATCTGACGCTACGCTTAATATTGACAAGGCAATACCAATTGGCTTAATTGTAAATGAACTTGTAACAAATGCTTTTAAACATGCATTTACTAATATATCTCAACCACTCATTAATATTAGCTTAGCAAATAATTTAGATGGAACCATGGAATTAAAAATAGCTGATAATGGAAATGGAATGCTTGAAAATAATAACACATCAAAATCATTTGGAATGAAACTGGTTCGTACGCTTGTAGACCAACTAGATGGTACCATGGATGTAAAATTTGATAAAGGAACAGTTTTTAATATCCAACTAAGGGCATAACTTTTCTATGATAAAACACTTACCCATTCTTATAATAGAGGATGAACTAATTACAGCCAGTGCTATTGAAGAGTTACTTACAGAAGAAGAATATGAAGTAATTGGAGTTGCAAAAGATGCTGTTACGGCATTTAAATTATGCAGCGAATCAACAACACCACCTTCATTAATATTATGTGATATTAATATTAAGGGTAGCATGCAAGGGCCTCAACTTGCCGCAGTATTAAAAGAGAAATATAAATGTGAGGTAATATTTTTAACAGCCCACACAGATTCAAAAACACTTGGCGAGGCTTTTAAGAATGAACCTGTAATGTATGTTGTAAAGCCTTACACAGATAAGCAATTATTAGTTGCTTTGCAGATGGCTTTTCATAAGATTTACACTTTGCAAAAAACAGATGAGCGTCAGCAATTGCAGTTAACAGATAGAGAAAAAGAAATTACACAAATGGTTGCAGAAGGCTTGTCATCGAAACAAGTTGCTTCAAAGCTTGTTATTAGTATCGAAACTGTAAAAACACACCGGCGACATATTCTCCAAAAAAATAGCTTAAATAATTTCTCACAGCTGATATATCTTATGAATAAAAATTCTTAAGACTTTTTCGGTCGTATAAAAAATTATTTAATTTCTATCTCATCAACAAACAAATGCGTATCTCCACCCGGGCTTTCGTGCCACTGAGGTAGCTTGCCATACTGAATTGCCTTTATTTTTACAAACCTTGTTTGCAATGGTGAAAATGTTGCGGTTATATTTTTTACCTGCGGACTTAGATCTTCTATGGGTAAAAAATTGTTGGTATCAGATACGGTTTTAAAATTTAATCCATCACTTGAAACTTGCACAATCATTTGTTTTGGAATAACAATCCATGCACGGGTATCCTGTAAAAAACCTGCTGTTATAGTTGAAATGGTGGTTGCTGTTTTAAGATCAATCGTAACATCCATATCTGTTTTCTGGTAACCTTGCCAGTTTCCTTTTCGCCAGTTTGTTTCACCCCGTATTCCATCAATTAAACCCAATGCCCCCCCGCCATCATACATCTGTTCGTAAGTGCTGTTTAATTTCACTGCCCAGTCATGCGCCATTTTTTTATAGATAGCAGTGGTTACAAAACTCTTTTTGCCATTTGTATTGTAAGCAATTGCTTTTACCGTTTGTGATTCGTTTATCGTAAGCGGCTGTGTATATCTTGTAGATTTATCAGTTGGTTCGCTACTATCCATCGTATAATAAATTGTAATATTTTTTTGAAAAGATGTTATAGGAATCTTTTTAGATTTTTGAAAAGAGACAGAACCTCCTTGAATGATAGGATTAACGATAATATCATTTTCGTTTTTGTAAGGCGACAAATTGAACAAATATTTTTCTTTAAACGGACTACTAGTCATGGATAAATTAATTTGTGCAGCACTAACAATATCCATTGCATTTAAACGAAACCTATTTTGAGGAGCTATTTTTGAACGTGAAGATTCTTGATTATAAACATAAAAATTACCCTGGTTGAGATTTTTAGCATTTAAAATAAATGACTTCTTATTCTCCAAATTAATTTTTATTTTACTGAAAAGTGGCGAGCCAATATCATAAAAACTTGTTCCCGGCGTTACCTGATAAAACCCCATTGCACTCAATACATACCATGCACTCATCTGTCCGCAATCTTCATTGCCTATCAAACCATCAGGTGTATTTTTATAAAATTCTGTTTGTATTTGATGCACAACTTTCTGTGTTTTCCAAGGAGCATTTGTATAATTGTATAAGTATGCAATATGGTGGCTCGGCTCATTGCCATGGGCATATTGCCCTATCAAACCAGTAATATCACTTTGTTCTCTGCCGGTAGTTTTTGTTGATGTAGAAAACAACGCATCGAGTTTTTTTTCCAATGCATCAGGCCCACCCGTGATTTGCAAATAGCCTGCAATATCCTGCGGCATGTAAAAACTGTATTGCCATGCATTAGCTTCTGTGTAATTGTTGTTTACTTCTTTTGGGTCAAATGGACTTAGCCAGTCGCCATTTTTTCGAGGATGCATAAACCCTGTTTTCGGATCGAGTACATTTTTGTAATACTGTGCCCTTTGAAAAAATTCATCATACACTTTTAGGTTTCCAATAGCTTTTGCAAATATTGCAATGCACCAATCATCATACGCATATTCCAAAGTTCTGCTCACACTTTCCTGCTCGTCATCGCTTTCAATTAATCCCTTTGTTTTGTAAGCTGCCAAACCAAAATGACCCATGTTTGCACTGTGCATCATAGCTTCCAAAGCAAGTTTGGTATCAAAGTCTGTTATGCCTTTCATATATGCATCTACAATTACAGGAATGCTATGGTAGCCAATCATACACTCAGTCTCATTGCTTGCAAGTTCCCACACTGGTAACCTCCCACCCTCTCTATATTGTGCCAAAAATGTTTTTATATAATCCAATGTTCTTGCCCTGTCAATGATCGTATAGAGCGGATGTGCCCCACGGTAGGTATCCCATAAACTAAAGACTGAGTAGTATGTAAAACCTTCTGCTTTGTGTATGTTATTATCTCTGCCTCTATACATTCCATCAACATCCATATTTACGCAAGGCACTACAGCCGTGTGATATAGCGCTGTATAAAATATCTTTTTCTTTTCTTCCTCCCCTGATACTTCTATTTTTCCTAATTCAGCATTCCACTTTTTTTCTGCATTTAATTTCGCCATATTAAAATCCCAACCCGGCAATTCTGCTGCAAGATTCTTCTTTGCTCCTTCTACACTTACAGGTGAGAGCGCAACTTTTACGTAAATATTTTTATCTGCTGATAGATCAAATTGAAAAAAAGCTTTGATATTTTTTGAAGAAATTTCATCCAATCTGCTTTGCAAAATCAACCTATCATTATTCCAAATTCCATAATTTTTTATTGGTTTTAAAAACTTCATTACAAAAAATATGTATTGGTTTTGTGCCCAGCTTTTGCTTCTTCTCATCCCACTTACTGTCACACTGTCTTCTAATTTTAAAGATGATTCCAATACTTCATCCCTGTGTTTTAGATCAAGAATAACAGCATTATCATTTGCATTTGAAAATGTATAATGATGAAAACCTACCCTTTCTGTGGTAGTAAATTCGGTTTGTATATTCCCTTTATCTAACAAAACACTGTAATAACCTGCAGATGCATTTTCGCTTTTATGAGAAAATGGTGAACCGTATATTTTCTTATCGGGCGAGGGCTTACCTGCCATTGGCATAACAAGAATATCACAATAGTCAGGGATACCCGTACCGCTTAAATGTGTATGAGAAAAGCCGTAAATATAATTATCGTCGTAATGATAACCACCACAGCCATCCCAGCCTTCAAGCCTTGTATCTGGACTTAATTGTACCATGCCATGTGGCGCTGTTGCACCTGGATATGTATGACCATGACCACCTGTGCCAATGAAAGGATTTACAAGTTTTGAATAATTAATCTGCGCAAATAATAAGGATGGAACAAATATTAACGTAAGCAACAGGCACCGGTAAATTCTCATAAATAAAATTGTATTATTTAAAGCTATTAAAAAAAGTAGACTACAATATTTTTTTATTGAGCCTTGAAAATTTGCAAAAACATTAATGCACAAAAAAAGCTTCCAAAACGGAAGCTTCACACATTTATTTTAATATTTTAAAACGGTAAATCGTCATCTAATGGCATATCCGCAGCAGGCATTGGAGTACGTACTGTTGGTTGTGTGGAATAACCAGCATTTGTAACATTACCTGCATTAGCATTAGAATAACCAGATTGTTGTTGAGGCTGACCTCCCTGATTATCATTTTTACCACCGAGTAACTGTATGTTTTGAACCCTCATGCGCAAGGTTGCTGCAACATTACCCTCTTTATTGGTGTAACCTTCTGCTTCAGGCGCACCTTCTGCATAAACCATTTGCCCTTTTAAAAGGTAAGGAGAAATAGCTGTTCTATCTGTCCAATAAGCACATTCAACCCATGTAGTTTTTTCTTTTTGGTTACCCTGCGCATCTTTAAAACGCTCAGTATGAGCCACGCTGAAATTAATTACATTTTTACCGTTTACTTCTTTTACGATGCAATCTTTACCAAGATTACCTACGATTTGTAATTTTACCATAACTGTTTTTTTAAGTGATGTATTTGTTTAATTGATGTATCTAATAAAGTTAAAATAAAATTTATACAAGTGCCACAGCTCTCTACCAATTTAAAATAGTATTTGTATTATAATGCCCAATGGTCCGTCGTCTATTGTCCATCGTCTCTATTTACTATTAATTCATTTTCTTTTTCAATGTACTAACCTGATCTTGCAAATTGTTTACGAGGTTCGCCAACGAATTTACATCCCACCTTTGCTGAGCAGCTACCTTACCTATTACCACCTGTGCGGCCCACAATTCAACAATATCTTCCGCATTTACATTGTAGGGTTGGTAAGATGGATTATCACTTACCAATGTAATTTTGCTTTTATTCTTTGCATTGCGAACAACTCTTTTGTAAACAATTCCTTCATTACGGCTTACAACTATAAATGCAGCGTTGTTCTTTGCATCTTCAATTGAGTCTATTTTTTCACCTACTATAATGCTACCACTCGGCGTAGGCAACATACTATCTCCAATAATTTCAAATGCCCGATAATTACCCCCAGCAAGCATAGGTAATGTAAATGTATTGAGTTCATCTATAAACTCCGCATCTGCATAGCCTGCAAGGTAACCGGCCGCTGCTTTTACAGGAACAAAATGAATTACATTTCTCTCCTCCGCCATCATCAACTTCTGGCGGCGGCGTTTCATTAAATAGCTACCACTCTCATTACTAAGATCTTTTAAGAATAGCTCATCTAAACTAAGCTTAAAAATATCTGCAATCAATTCCAGCACATCCAATCTTGGATCTGCCCGCTCCTCTTCATATGCACCAATGAGCGATCGTTTAATGCCAAG
Organism: Ferruginibacter sp.; assembly: GCA_031416275.1. Lineage (GTDB taxonomy): Bacteria > Bacteroidota > Bacteroidia > Chitinophagales > Chitinophagaceae > Ferruginibacter. The sequence goes on from JANOTH010000023.1 coordinate 9,466, forward strand.
TTTATTTGCAAATTCCTCCTGAGTCCATCCTCTGAGCTTACGAAGGTATTTTAGATTTAATCCTGCTTGTGACATGATGACTAATTTGATTAGCACAAATATACTAATATATTTAGTTTACCAAAATTTATTTTATTTATTTTCTAAGACGAATTTTTTAAAAATTTCTTTAAGGAACAGAAAGATTTAATGACTGTAAACACCGAGTGCCAGTTCACCCTTTAAATTTCTATTATCATAATCTTGAAGTGCAGCAAATGTTTATTTTTAAATGCTTTTATAGAAAAAGGGTGAAATGAGTTTTTTAAAGAAAATTCTGTGTATTTGTGTAAAAATGAATTGCCACAGATGCACAGTAGTGCCCATTCTCTTTTAAATATGAAGCTAATGAGCGCAATTTTTCTTAAACTGGATAATTATCTAGATGTTGTGATGGATATTGCTAAATAATTATTCAACAGCTTAAAAAGCGGCGGCGGAGTGAGCGATGTGCACCTGCATGCCAAAGGCATATGCGGGTGTACGGTACAGCGAATAAGGCCGGACAGATGTTAATGCATGCACCACGATTACCGCCCCAAAATTTTAAATTATTATTTTGTAATGCTTATTTACATACGCAAAACGTTGAGCTGTTTTAATTTGCTTTTGAGCGATAAGTGTCAATATTTCTTAATTAAATTTTAGCTCCTTTACTTAATTGTAAGTGCAGCTTTCAAACTTTACTGCTCTAGCTGGTGGATTGAGTTTCACGTTCCTCATGCTTGACTTTTTCTTGTGCTTAATACATAATTATAGTTATAAGATTAAATGCCGTAGCTAATTCTTCATTCAAAACCAACAATTAAAAAAGTATTTCCATTTACAGAAACGCTTTCATTAACGATACAGCCAATCAACTTCGCACCTAGCGGCGATTGAAGAGAGATCGCCATTACTATTTCACCATTCACAGTCAGTTTACCCAAAGCCACACTCAAGTAGAATTTGCCTTTGTCGGTTGTGACCAAACTGCCAAGCACAATTTTGTTTGGAGTAACATCAGTGCTGATATTTAATAAAGCTTCACGCTGTTCTAACGCATCATGCAATTGCGCTCGAGTGTTTCCCTGTTCTATTTGCAACATGGCTAGTGCCGTTTCATGCTTATCGCCGGCTGTACTTTTCGTTTCGTTGGTACCGCTTTCTTTTAAGTCTGCCAATGTTTGCTGGAGCATTAAGATTTTAGCGCTTACAATATCGATATAATGTTGGTGAATATTTTGCTTAAAATACATTAATACATATGTGAAATGTGATTCGTAAATTTTTGTCCTTCAACTTTATTGATTGGGATGAATGAAATGACACTAACGTTTATTAAAAATACAAAACTATGTTACTGTAGAAATGGTAGCATTTTTGGTGAAAGCATGTTCGCCCATTTTAAATATTCTTTACCTGAGGGGTGAAGGCTATCAGATGCAATAAGTGATCTGTCGGTCGCTGCCATACGTGTAGACGGCGTTATGTCGGTATAACTAATTCCCATTTGTAGGGTAACTTGTTTGTTGATGGCATTAAACCAATCTATCTCCATCGAAATTTGTGAAGCGTTGCCTGCACCAAATGGCGTTACACTGTAATCGGGTATGCTCAAAACAAAAACCCTTTCTTTTCTCTGACCGCTGTATTCCAAAGCTTTGTTTAAACACATGGTAAACCTACTCCGGTATACTGCAGTATCTAAATTTTGAAATTGATCATTTACACCTATTAATAAACTAACAATATCGTAAGGAGGAGCCAATACATTTCCTGAAACTGACAATTCGTTTAAAAGGTTTTGGGTTGTCCAACCTGTTCGTGCAACAATTTGAGATGGATATTTTAAGTTGACACCTGAAGTAGCTAAGTTGGCAATTGTTTTATTGGTAAACCTATCAACCTCTAAAACAGATTGCCCTATTGTGTAGCTGTCACCCAAAGCAAGCATTTTCTTTTGTGAACTATTGGATGAAATTGGCGCATTACCGATAGTAGGCAAGGCGTTTTTTTTACAACCTTGCATTACAACTACCAAACAGGCAATGCAAAAAGCAACTTTAAAAAAATTTACTGAGTAGAAAAGGTTGTTATACATAAACCAAATATGACGAAGAGCTTGGCTACATGTAAAGCTTTTCATTTTTTAACCAAAAGTAACAAACAAAGGTTTAATAGTATAACTAGTGCCTATACTCATCCTCTTGCAAACAACAAAAACAATATAGATCATTGATTATGAACAATTTTTATATATTAAAATCAATTCGTTAGGCCAAGAAAACATTATTCTAACAAAATTTAGACTATTTTATATAAAATGTCTTACTTTTGCAGTCCTAAATTTGGATTCGATATGTTAGCAATTGTAAAAATAGCTGGTCAGCAATTTAAAGTAAAAGCAGGAGATAGCCTGTACGTTCCTCATATTGAGGGTAAAGCAGGAGATTCAGTTGAATTTTCTGAAGTTTTGTTCACGCAAAATGGCAATGACATTTTAAGCGGAGCAGGCGTAAAAGCTATTGTAACTGCAGAAATTATTAGCGACCTAGTTAAAGGGCAAAAGGTAATTGCCTTTAAAATGAAAAGAAGAAAAGGTTTCCGTAAAAAGCATGGTCATCGTACCCAGTACACTCATTTAAAAGTGACTGCAATAGCCTAGTTGTTTGAAGTATTATTTTATGAAGAAATCTTTGTAAAATAACCAACAAATAAACAACAAAACTGTAAACTAATAAACAACAAAAAATGGCACATAAAAAAGGTGAAGGTTCCGTAAAAAACGGTCGTGATTCGCAAAGCAAAAGATTAGGTGTAAAAATATTTGGAGGCCAACCGGCTATCGCAGGGAATATCATTATTCGCCAGCGTGGTACGCAATATCATCCAGGAAAAAATGTTGGTGTTGGTAGAGATTTTACCATCTTCGCAATGACAGATGGCATGGTAGAATTTAGAAAAACAAAAGGCGATAAAACTTTTGTTTCAGTAAATGCAGTTGTAGAAACAGCGTAATTTTTTTATTTTTTTTTGGTAGTATCAAAATAGTATTTATTTTTAAGTATTATTACTAACCATAATTAAATTCAAAAAAATGGCAACAGCAAAAAAAGCAGCTCCTAAAAAAGCTGCAGCAAAAAAAGCAGCACCTGCGAAAAAAGCAGCTCCTGCAAAAAAAGCAGCTCCTAAAAAAGCAGCTCCAGTAAAAAAAGCAGCACCGGCTAAGAAAGCAGCTCCTGCAAAAAAGGCAGCACCAGCTAAGAAAGCGGCTCCTGCAAAAAAAGCAGCACCAGCTAAGAAAGCGGCTCCTGCAAAAAAAGCAGCTCCTAAAAAGAAGTAACAAACAACCTGCTTTAAAAATCCTACAATTCATGGGTTCCGATTTTCATCGGAACCTTTTTTATGCCATGTAATGCATTGCAGCAAACACTTTCGTGGTTTTATAATTATTGTCGACCTAAATATTTAAAAATTATTGAAAATAAACTTTTCAATAATAATGCTACTTTTTAACCTATATCCTGGCAATATTTTTTGAAAATAAAAAAAGTATATCTAAAAATTAAAATAATAAATTCTAAACTTTACAATTCAAAACAAAGTATTTTTTTAGCATGAGTAACTCAGAAATTTCAGATCTATTTTCTCTTCTTGCAAAGCTTATGGAAATACACGGAGAAAATAGTTTTAAGGCAAAATCGTATTCTTCAACCGCATTTGCAATTGATAAATTGCCGGTACAATTATCGGAAATAGATGTGAATCAGATTCAACACTTAAAAGGAATTGGTCCATCATCTGCAAAAAAAATAGAGGAAATATTAAAAAACGGTACATTATTGCAGCTCGAAGAAATAATTTTTTCTACACCGAAAGGTGTTTTAGAAATGATAAAAATAAAAGGCTTAGGCCCCAAAAAAATAAATACCATTTGGAAAGAAATGGAACTTGAAACGGTTGGTGAATTATTATATGCATGCAAAGAAAACAGACTTAAACTTTATAAAGGGTTTGGCGAAAAAACCCAGACAGCTGTTGCAGATTATATAGAATTTTATCTGAAAAATAAAGGAAGTTATCTGTATTCCCAAACAATAAATATTGCCGAACAATTTCATCAATTATTGCAGAAAATATTTGTTGAAAAAAGAGTTTTTATAACAGGAGATTTTGCGAGGCAAATGGAGGTTATTTCTCAGCTGGAATTTGTAGTAAATGAAGAAGTAAATATTGTTGAAAATAGCATTTTAAAAATACAAGAATTTGAGCTATTAATTAAAGACAACAATTCCCTTTTATACAAAACAAGTGCAGGCATAAACATAAAAATTTACCCGGTTATTGAAAAAGTCGTTGAGAAATTAATACAAACTTCTTCATCAATTCCTTTTTACGAAGCGTTAAACAAAAATGTTGAAGCTGCAATAAGCGAAGAAGCGTTTTTTGAACTAAGAAATTTACCTTTTTTACCGGCATTTGTAAGAGAGGATGCCTCCATATTGAAACATACCGAATATTTAAATAACCATTTAAACGAAGATGATGTAAAGGGGCTTGTGCATTGCCACAGTACATGGAGTGATGGAAATAATAGCATAGAGGAAATGGCAAAAGCATGCATAGAAAAAGGCTTGGAATATATGGCGATGAGCGACCATAGTAAAACCGCCTTTTATGCACAGGGTTTAAATGAGGAACAAATTAAACAGCAACATTTAGAAATTGATCAGCTAAACAAAAAACTTGCACCATTTAAAATATTTAGAAGTATTGAGAGTGATATTTTGAATGATGGAAGTTTAGATTACTCTAGTAACATTTTGAGTACTTTCGACTTGGTGATCGCATCTGTACACAGTAATTTAAAAATGACGGAAGAAAAGGCAATGCATCGTCTGCTTGCTGCAATAGAAAACCCGTATACAACCGTTCTTGGACATTTAACAGGCCGGTTACTGCTAAGTAGGCCAAGCTATCCCTTAAATTTTAAAACCATTATTGATGCCTGCGCAGCTAACCATGTTGTGATTGAATTGAATGCAAACCCTAATAGACTTGATATTGACTGGAGAGAAATTAAATATGCACTCGAAAAAAATGTGCTCATCTCTATAAATCCTGATGCTCATAGTTTAAAAGGAATTGATGATATTAAGTATGGCATTTTTTCAGCACAAAAAGCATTGCTACCAAAAGAAAAAAACTTAAGTAGCTTTTCGTTACAGCAGTTTACTGATTTTATTGAAAATAGAAAAAAACTAAAAGGGATATAAACTGGCTTGCTATGAAATGAGTGGTAAGGTTAAAATAAAAGAAGTACCGCTTGTGGAAGTTTCATATCGCAGATCTCCTCCCGCTTGTTCTGCCATTCGCTTGCACATAGCCAAACCCAAACCAGTACCGGAAGATTTAGTGGTAAAATTTGGCATAAATATTCTTGGCTTTATTTCATCACTAATACCTGAGCCATTGTCAATTATTTTGATTTGAACTTTATCATTTTCAAATGTCTCTTCAATTATAATATGTGGTTGCACGCCCTCACTTACTGACTGAACTCCATTTAAAATTAAATTGGTAAGTATTCGATTAATATGGGTTTTATCTGCATTCACCATAAATCTTCCTGCTGCAATTTTCCACGAAAATTTATTCTTGCTGTCCGTACTGTATAATTGTTGTAAAGAATACAGGGCATCGTTGATATTAAAAATTTCAGGTGAGGCCTTTTCTATTGTGGCAAAGCGGCTGAATTCTCCGGCTATTTGGCTTAAATGATCTATCTGCTCTACCAAGGTTGCAGAAACCCTAGCACTAAGCTCCTTAATATTAGGTGCGCCGCTTTCAATTGACTTTTGAAGAAACTGCATGCTCAACTTCATAGGCGTGAGTGGATTTTTTATTTCGTGTGCAACTTGCTTTGCCATTTCCTGCCAAGCACTTTCCCTCTCACTTTTAGCAAGTGCTGCTGCGCTATCATCTAACTGTGCCAGCATTTTATTATACTCTTGTACCAATGCGCCTATTTCATCATTTCTGTTCCAAATAATGCGTTCATTTGTTTTGCCAAGATTTATTTTCTTCATTTTATCACTGATAAATGAAAATGAATTGGTAATTCTGTTAGTAATGATAAGGGCAACCAAGCCCGCAATTAAAAATATAAATGCATTTAGATTGATTATTGTGATTAAGAAATTTGAAATTTCTTCTTTGATTTTTGTTTGCGAAATATAATTTGGAATGTTTAAGTACCCAATATCCCTGCCCGTACTGTCTGTTACGGGAATATAACCACTGATAAAGTCGAGCGTACCAATCTGTTCTTTTTGAAAATACTGGATTTCTTTTCCATCATTTAAATGGTAATAAGCTGATGGATTCATTTTTGTGCTTACAATACCTTTTAAATAAGGTAATGGTAAAGATGATGTTTGCAGGTCTCCGGAAAGGCTGTAAAGATTTATATCAAGCCCATGAATTTTAGCCAGATTATTTACAAAACTTTCTTTAGGTATTGCGGCTGCTATACCATCATTAGTAAAAATATTTTCATTTGCTACCCCACCGGCCATTGCAGGCTTAATTTCTTCTTCAATATTTTTAATTGTTCGGCTGAGATTTTCCTTGTTGTTAAGTTCATATCTATTTATAAAAAATAAAATGGTACTAATGCCTATAATTAAAAAAGAAAATACACTAAAAAATATTATTGTTCCATGCACCTGCTGCTTAATAGTTAATTGAAATCTCCTTTTTAATGCCGCTATTTTAAATTTTGACCTAACAATTGTTGCAACTAGCCACGAGAGAGAACTTAAAATTAAAAAAGAACAAAAGAGGTAAGAGAACAACGTTATTAACTCAATGAGGATCCTATTTTCTTTTACCAGAACAACATATTTTTCTGCACCGGCATTGTACCAAAGTTCATTGTAATTATTTTTTGTATCCATTAAAAAAGAACGTCCAGCAAAATACTTATCTAAGTATCTCGATGAAAAAGCATAATCGTTGTGGCTTGTAGTGAGCTTTCCCTTTTCGTATACTGCAAAAGAATAATCATTTGAATTTTCAATAGAATTATTGTTGCTACGGTTAAACAATTCAGGCGACAAGTTTTGTGCAGCAGCGTTCTGCGCATTTATAACAACAAACACATACCCAAGTAAAGCACTGTTAAAATCTCTTACTATAATTTTAGCGATATAATTTATTTCTTCGTAACCCGAATAGTAATATCGCAAGCCACCAACAGCAGTTGGCTTTGCTTGTGTTGTTAAAATACCATCAATTGAATTGTATGAAACAGGATCTTGGTTATAAAGTGGATTTTCAAGACTGTCGAAAACCAAAATCTTGGTATTAAAATTATCAGAATAAGTGGCAAAATTGTTCCCTATTAAACTATCTCTAAACAGTGACGCAGTCCTTTCTTCATAAAATAAATTAAATTTTGTAGCAAGCAGTGTAGGGTTAAAATCTGTAAGTACAGTATTTAATAAAACGTTGTTTATGGGGTTTGACTTTGCTGCAATCAATTCTGCATAATGCTGCCGGTTTCTTAATTCTTTTCGGCCATTTTCTGAAATGATGATTAATGAAATAGAAGCAGAAAAAAAGAAAAGCCAAAACACCATTCTCGAAATAATTATACTTCGAGAAAAAATCCCTTCAAGTTCATATTTAATTAAGAAGAAGAAAAGGAGTAACCATAATACTCCATAGAGCTCAAAACCGCCTTTAATATTTCCAATTTTAAATGTGAGTAAAAATAAACCCAAAACAGTGATCAATAAAAAAAATGGAATAGTAAACTGCGGAGACACTGATTTTAAAATAAAATATACTGTTCTGCAAAAATAATAGTAGCTAATAGCAATGCAGCAGAGTATTACAAAACCAACAATGCTGTAAGCATTAAGTGTAAAGAAATTAAGTACGTCAAAAGATATTTGTGAATCAGCTACCATCGACTTTATTACTTCAGCAGCTGTATAGGTTATAAGCAATACAGCAAACACAGCAGTTGTAAGCACAATCCACTTTTTAGCTTCAGTAATATCTTTTTTATAAAAGGATACTTTAGAAATATGGTTTTTAATGAAACTTATAACCCAAAAAAAGAGCAATGCGTTTATTAAAAGATCTCCCAACGACCTAAGAATAAGACTTGAGCCATAAATACTCGGATCAAATAATTCAAAACTGCGCAGCTGTAAAATATTAAAAAAATAATAGCTTAGAATCCTCAAAAATAAAAGGGATAGGCATAAAAAGGTTACAGCATAAACAAAACCCCGCTTTTCTAGGAATTGCAGCGATGTAAAATGTAAGAATATCAACAGGGGAATAAGTGAAAATATTCTTAACCAAATAGTCGTTATAGAATTTGATTGCTCGCCAGGATTTATGTTTTGTAAAGAAAATAAGAATGCTCCTTTAGCATTTGAAACCTGCAGCTCATTTTTTTGAGAACTAATTTCAAAATTTACTCCCATTGCCGGATCTGTAAGAAAACTGTTTTCGAGATAATTGCTGGCAATACTGTATTGCCACTTTACGGGCGTTAAGCTTAAAATAATATTATCGCCAAAACTGTTTTTTTGAATGAAATAATAACCGTTAACCAGCTTTCTAAAAAATGAATTTTCTTTATCTTTTACGATGTTAATATCAGGTAAAATATTCTGGGTATTCCACCAGGTAAGTTGGGTAAAGCCTTTTACATTTTTGTAAACAAACAGGTACTGCTTATTATTATTTAAATTTTCAGAAAATGTACGGTCTTTTGAGGTAGCCGTTAAAACACTTACAGCATCGGCTCTTTGAATAATTTTTTTAAACTCGTTTTCCGATTCCTTAATTTGAAGCTGTAATTTTTTTGTGTACGATTGTGTTAAGCTTTGTGGCGAAGGCGCTTTTCCCGTAAAAATGGAGATGGCAAGTAATAGTAATGATGTAAATAAAAGATAACTATTATCCTTTAAAAAACGATTTGGTATACCCTGTATTTGCAATTTTTTCGTTTGGCTAAAATGTATAAAATTATTGAATTTCTTTAGTCTTTATATCGTTCCATATTGCATCCATTTCTAAGAGACTCATATCTTGAAGCGATTTATTTTGTGCTGTTGCAACTGCTTCAATTGCCATAAATCGCCTTATAAATTTTTTATTTGTACGTTCAAGTGCGCTATCAGCATCAACGTGCAAAAACCTTGCAAAATTTACTAGAGAAAAAAATACATCTCCCATTTCATTTTCAATTTTATCGTGGTCACCTGTTTTTACAGCTTCCTTCAGCTCTATCAACTCCTCTTCTACTTTTGCATAAACCTGTTCAATATTTTCCCATTCAAAACCAACTGTTTTAGATTTCTCCTGCAGGCGAATTGCTTTAACCATAGAAGGAAGTGATTTCGGCACACCTTGTAAAATAGACTTCTTACCTTCTTTTAATTTAAGCTTTTCCCAATTTTCCTTTACATCTTTTTCAGTTACTACCGTTTTTAATCCCTCCATTTTACCATCACCATAAATATGCGGATGGCGGGAAATGAGCTTATCGCAAATACCATTTATTACATCGTCCAATAAAAATTCATTCTTTTCTTTTCCGATTCTAGCATAAAAAACAATGTGTAACAATATATCTCCTAATTCTTCTTTTATACCTGCCCAATCTTCTACATCAATTGCGTCTGCAAGTTCATAAGTTTCCTCAATGGTGAGATGGCGAAGGGTTTGAATGCTTTGCTTTTTATCCCATGGGCATTGTTCCCTTAGCTCATCCATAATATTTACAAGTCGCAAAAAAGTATTATTCATTGTTACATTTTATAAATTGATAAAGCCATCAAAAGAATTGCAAAAAAACCTGCTAAAAAAATGAGGGAAAAAAGTAGAATAAACAATTTGAGGATAGTCTTCCAACTACCCTGCTCGTAAAAATTACGCATAGCCCTATATAAATAATAAACTGGGCTTATACTTATTATAACACCAATTACTTTCACCCAACCCAAATAGTTAAACTCACTTATAGTTTTGGAGAAACTTGATAAAAGGATAGTGATATACACAAATATGTAAAAATGTATTGTGAAAATTATATGCGCTACGTAATAAAATTTATTTCTCCGCACATATAATATTTTTAAAAGAATTGCAAAAAATGGTAATGACAAAAAAAGCATTTGGGGCAAAAAGCGAACTATCTCATGCTTCCATGCTTCTATTGTTCTCTCCCTGTCGTCACCATACTTTTCCTGCAATTCAAACTGTTTGTTAATCAAAACTTTTTTTAGCCATTTATTTGTGGTCTTTCCTAACTTTTTAAGCGAATCGTATTCTGCTCTGTTCTTATAATCTGCAACCCGAAAAAAAGATGATGTAGATACTTTTTGCTTTTTATTCACGGTTGCCTTTTCTAAAGAATCGGCTCCAGCTAAATTTAAAACGTTGTTGACTTTAATTGAATCAGTTTTATTTTTTTCAATTGCAGTATCTTCATCGAATTTTATTAAACCGTCACTTTTTAAAAAAGAAAAAAAGATTAGAAAGAAAACAAACGAAGTAAAAACATAAAACCTTACAGGGTTGAGGTAAGATGTTCGTCTACCCCTAACATATTCACCTGTAAGGAAACCAGGCTTTGTAAAAACATACTTTAAGGAGCTGAAAAACTTACCGTCAAAATGGGTTATATCATTAAAGAAATGTACAATTAAATGCCACAAAGATTCTTGAGGCTCAAGATTTTCTTGCCCACAAATAGAGCAATACTTTCCATTTACAACCGCATTACAATTAAGGCAACTTTTTTCCTTCCTTTCCTTTAAATGACTCACAAGTTAATTTTCATAAAAATAATAAACTTTATCTTGAAGTTGTGAACAAACACCTGAAAGGATTGTATTTTTACCTAAATACAAACAAACAATTGATGATTAAAATATTAGTTTCAGGAATATTACTATTGGCAGTTCTAAAAAATGCCAACGCACAATATTATTATAAAGATTTAGTAAGCAATGCACAGGTTTTAGCAGATATGAAAGCCTACAAAGAAAATAAAATTAAGAAAATTGTACTTAAAAGTTTTGAAGACGATGGTTCTGAAAGCAGGGGCTTTTTTTGTGAGAAAAAGTTAAGTAAGGATTATACCAAAGCACAACTTTATACAAGAGCAGATATTTCTGCAGCAGCATTATTTACCTCTACATTTGATAAGGACGGAAAATTGTTAAACACATACGACAGTTCCTTATTGTCAGTTACTGAAATTAAATACTCCTATAATTCTGACAATCTTATTTCAGCTATAACTTCCAACATAAGATCGAAGGACGAAGACTTTGAAAATGAAATTAAAGAAGAACATTTTTATGAATACGAAAATAACAAACCCGTAAAAATGGTAAGGGTTAAAAACGGAAGAGATACAACAGATATACTGCTTGCATTAGATGATAATGGAAATGTAGCGATAGAAAAGGATACTAAAAATGGAACCAAGTTCTTTTATTACTACGATGCAAAAAACAGATTAACTGATATTGTTCAGGCAAATGAATACAGTAAAAATGCAAAGCCAGATTATATTTTTGAATACAACAATGCAGGGCTAATTACACAAATGACGTCTTTAGAGGAAGGCAGTAAAAGTTTTTTTGTTTGGAAATACAATTACGAAAATGGCTTGAGAATAAAAGAACGATGCTTTACTGATGAGCGCAAACTAATGGGAAGTATTGAGTACCAATATAAATAAAAGCGAGGCGTAATTAACTTAAATACTTAATTAATAAGATTACAACACCGTACAAAACAGTTGTTACAAACACGCCCTTACCTGTTTGATCTCTTTTTGCATTAACGTACATCGTAAAAAAGAATGCGTTCATCATTAGCGAAACGCTGAGTCCCGCTGTTAAAATACCATGGCCGGGTTGCGTATAAATAAATTGCAGTACTTCCTTAAAGCTCAACATGCCAAACTTGTAATATTTTAAAAGCAATAAGCCTGCAATTGGCGCAAATAAACCTAAAATACAGCCATAAATAAAATTGTCTTTTTTAAACATGCTAGAATAGTTTGCTTTTTTCCAGCAGTGCTTTTAGCTTATAGTTTGTTAGGTCAAACTGCACAGGTACGACACTCACATAATTGTTGTTTAGTGCCCACACATCAGTATCTTTTGCTTTATCAAAGTTTTTAAATTCGCCAGTAAGCCAGTAATATTTTTTCTTATGGGGATCTAATCGCTCTGCAAATTCTTCTTCATATTTTGCATAAGCCTGTTTACATATTTTAATGCCTTTAATTTTATCGCCGCCAGGTATATTTACATTTAAAAGTAAATGCTTGTCTATTTTCTTTTTCATTACCCCTTGCACAATTTTCGCCACCACTTGTTTCGCAGCTGATAAATCTGCATCATAACTGTAATCCATCATTGAAAAACCAATGCTCGGTATCCCTTCAATACTAGCCTCCATTGCTGCAGACATTGTACCACTATATATCACATTTATAGAATGATTTGCGCCATGGTTAATACCACTTAAACAAATGTCCGGCTTACGATGTAGTATCTTATCAACAGCCAATTTTACACAATCAACCGGCGTACCGCTTGTTGTCCAGCTTTCAATACCATCAAACATATCAAGCTTACGCATACGCAAAGGGAAACCAATTGTTATTGCATGCCCCATTCCACTCTGTGGCTTATCAGGTGCAACAACCACAACACGACCAAAATCTTTTACGGCCTCCACCAATGCACGAATGCCGGGAGATGTTATATCATCATCGTTGGTAATTAATATGATCGGCTTTTCCGTTACCTTTTTCGCTGTTACTTTCTTTGCTGTTACTTTCTTAACCATTACTAATTTTTCTATTTTTTCTTGCCTCAATAAAACTACCAATAAATGCTATTAATGCAACTGCATTGCTTATAACACAAACAAGGAAAACATATTTTTTAGCGCCCCACTCTTCAACCTTTACAAAACGCATAGCGCAGATTACCAGCAACAAGAGCGTAAGTACAACAGCAATATGCGAGATGATTTTATTGTGGTTTGCAACACCCTTTTGAAAAATTAGAAGTAACAATCCAAATACAGCGGGAATAAGCGCTGTAACTGCACGAGTGCCTTCAGGAGTAAGAATTAAAAAATATGCATAAAGCCCTGCTATTATTAATACAATTGCATTTAAAAGATTTGCTGATGCTGCTTTCATTTTTTTATTTTATTTGTGCGCAAAGATAATTGTAAATGATAAATAAGTTTATATCAATCTTACGTTAACAAATACTAAAGCACAGTTTTGTGAGGGAGTGCGTTTTCAAACCAAGTAAATATTGAAATAATTTTGAGCACATCAATATTTAAAACTAATTTTCTCCTAAACTATACAACATGAAAGATCAAAATTTTGAAAATCACTCACAAATAATTCCTACTTTTCATTACGGTTTATTAGGAGGCATTCTAGTAGCAATGGCATTTTCTGCACTAAGTCTTTATCGCCATTTTAGCGAAGGCTTGGGTTTAATGTTACCTTCAATTGCCTTACTCATAAGTTTTTTGTTATTAGCAATTGCATTTGTTGCAAGGTCTTTCGCTTTAAAGGCGCAGGACAGAGCAATACGTGCAGAAGAAAACCTGCGCTACTTTGCCATTACAGGTAATTTGTTAGATAGTAGGTTACGTTTAGGACAAATTATTGCGCTGCGTTTTGCACCCAATAATGAGTTTGTAGACCTTGCTCATTTAGCAGTTGAAAAAAATCTCTCCTCAAAAGAAATTAAGCAAGCTATTAAGAATTGGAAAGGCGATTATCACAGGGTGTAAATCAATAAAAATAGAAAAGTAATTAAGGGATATTTTATTGTGGTTATCTACTCATCACATTAAAATATCCTTTCAGTTTTTCCTCTAATGCTGAAGGCATTTTAGATCTTTTCATTGTACCAGCCTCCATAAAATAGAGGATAACATTTCCTGCATTCAACAATTTATCTTCTTCATTAAAAATCTCGAAAAAGAAATTGATGGCGTGTCCTGTAGGCAATTCTCGGAGTGTAGTTTTAACAGTAATAAGGTCATCATATTTAGCAGGACGTAAAAATCTGCTATTCATCTCTACCACAGGCATAATAATTCCCATGGCTTCAATGTCTTTGTAGGTATAACCCAATTGCCTAATTGCTTCCGACCTGCCAATCTCATAAAACTGAGCATAGTTGCCATAATATACTACGCCCATTTGATCTGTAAGCGCATAATGCATTCGTATTTGTGTCTCTGTAATAAACAATGCTAATCGTTTTATGTTTGCTATTAATTATTTTCTATGATGAACTTGCGCAACATATTTAGTGCGTTTAATGCTGTTAGTCTTATATTCCTTTCTCTATCAAACCTAAAAGTAAATTTATGAGTAACAAGTTTTTCTATGCTGCCTACACAAACCCAAACTGTTCCAACCGGTTTATCTGGCACGCCGCCATCAGGCCCCATAATGCCAGATACTGCAATGGTATAATCTGTTCCAATATTTCTTAGAGCCCCCTTAGCCATTTGCGTTACTACCTCTTCGCTAACAGCACCAACTTCGTTAAGTGTATTCTTTTTAACCAACAGCATATTTTCTTTCACCTCGTTAGAATAGCTAACAATGCTGCCATTATAAAATGCTGATGAACCGGCCATTGCTGTAATAAGGTGAGCGATGTAACCTCCCGTACAACTTTCTGCTGTACTCATTGTTTTACCATATTTTACCAACAACTTCCCTACCGTTTTTTCCATTGATTCATCAAGATCTGTAACTAAAAATTCAGCAGTAAGTTTTTTTAAATAATTGAATTGTTGGTCTATGCTTTCATCTACCGCCTTTGTGTTTTCCCCTGTAGCTGTAAGTCTTAACCTTACCATGCCATAACTTGGAAGGTAAGCAAGCTTGATATTGTTGGGTAATTTGTTCTCAAAATCAATAATCATATCTGCCAACATACTCTCGCCAATACCAGATGTTAACAAAGTACGATGAGCAATGTGGGTAGTTACAAACTTTTGTTTTAAATACGGTATAACATCGTCGGTCATCATCGCCATCATTTCAAACGGCACGCCTGGCATACTTACAAATATTTTCTCTCTTCCGTTTACAGTCTGGCTAAATAACATCCCGGGGGCTGTACCTTTTTTATTTTGTATAACAGTGCAAACGTCAGGCACTTCTGCCTGCTTTCTGTTACGTTCAGTAAAAGGCCTTTTAAAAATGTTTTCAAAAAGATGTTTTACAAATGCTAGCGTTGTTTCATCAATAACCATTTCACCACCAAAATATTCGCAGAGCAAAGGTTTGGTAATATCATCTGCTGTAGGTCCTAGCCCGCCCGTAATTAAAATGATATCAGCATGTTTTTTCTCTTCATCTAAAGCACTTCTTATACCATCATAGTCATCGCCAACAGCTACCCTGCGTACTACCAAAAAACCCGCAAGGTTCATATGCTTTGCAATAAAAGCACTGTTTGTATCAATAACTTGACCTATTAAAAGTTCATCGCCAATGGTGATTATAGATGCATTTACCATTAAAAAAATTTATGCAAAAGTAAGTATGTTCGGCAAACAGAGTTTTATTAACTGCACAAAAAAACCAGAGAAAAAATCTCTGGTTTATCATGCTAAGAATTTTTATTATGATGGAATTAAAACATGGTCAACCACGTGAATAACGCCGTTACTTTGATAAACATTTGCAGTAGTTACTACAGCAGTTCCACCATTCTCATCTTTAATTAAAATAGAATCGCCTTGGCGAGTAAACATTAATTTATGACCAGATAATGTAGTAGCCGTTGCTGTACCATTACCATCTTTTATCATTTTAACGAGATCTCCGCTACTGATTCTTCCCGCAACAACATGCGATGTAAGAATTTTTGTAAGTGTCATTTTATTATATGGCTTTACCAAAAGATCTACTGACCCTGCCGGTAATAAATCGAATGCAGCATTAGTTGGTGCAAACACAGTAAAAGGACCCGCACCTTGTAAAGTTTCGACAAGGCCTGCAGCAGTTACAGCAGCAACTAGTGTAGTATGCTCGCTTGAATTCACGGCATTTTCAACAATATTTTTTGTTGACAACATTTCTGCTCCTCCAACCATAACGGGCTTAGAAGAATCTCCCATCATACTTGATGATGAGCAATTGGTAAGTGATATTGCACAAATTAAAAGAATTGCAACTGAAATAGATTTCATAAGATGTTTTTTAATATTTAAAAATACTTTATTGTATTTAACAACTGTGGTATCGCAAAAAAGGTGCCCTAGTAAAAACGCAGTCGTACAATATTTAAATGTTACTTGAATTGAAAAAGTGAGCAAAAAATCTACAGTTTGGTAATAAAACTCCCCATAATTCGCAGTTTCTAGCACTATACCCATATATCATCTTATATCTGACACACTTGTAGTATATGAAATTGTATATTCGTGAGGTTAAAATATTATGAGAAAAATCGTTGGTTTCATCTATACAGTTTATGCATTACTCACATTTGTTTTGATGATGTTTCTACTATTTCCATTAATTGTAATAGCTTCTTTTTTTGGTAAAGTAAAGGGGGGAAATATGATTTACAGTATTTGTAGGTTTTGGGCAGATGTAGTATTGTTTTCATGGGGCATTACACATAAAAATATTTTCGAAGCTCCAAAATCAAACAAGCATGCAGTAATATTTGTGTTCAATCACATTTCTTACATCGATATTCCATTT
>JANOTH010000024.1:0-14177 GCA_031416275.1 Ferruginibacter sp.
AATCTTGATGCCGTCAATATTCTTTGAAAGTTGCAAAATAAAATCCATCACTTTTTCGCTCACAGGAAATTTGTTGAAGTGGGAAGGCTCTAACAACAAAACACGATTTACATCAGCATCCTTTCGCCAAAGCGGGTCTAAATTGTAACTGTTGTAGACCAATGTTGGTTTTGTATTGTCAATATTTAGAGTTTCTGTTTCAGGCAAAATAGTTTCCAATTCAGGAACTATCGTATCTTTTAAAACATCAGGCACTTCCATTTCTGCAAGTGTTTCATAGTCGTACGCTAGAAAAGATTTTCTCTGGTTGCTGCCTGTATACTTACTTATGTTTTCCTGGTCGCAATAATATTTTTTTGATGATGCGCTGCCGCATGTCCATTGCCAGCTAAGGTGGTTGCTTGCTATATCTCCATCAAGCAAATGGTAATACAACCATTGTGCAGGTAACAACCAGTGGGATTTACCAATATTGCAAACTATGCTTGCTACATACATTCTTACATGGTTGTGCATGTAACCCTGCTCATAAAGTTGTTCTATGTAATTGTCTACGGCATCTATTCGAGTGCGGTATTGCATTACCGCTGCGGGTAATTTTCTATGTACGAAATCTGGTTGTGTTTGCTTTAAATCTGACAAGATTTCCTCTCCCTTGCTTTGCCAGATGCGCTGCCAATATTCCCGCCAGGCAAGCTCCTGTATAAATTTTTCAATTTCATACAATTTGTAACCTCTTTTAAAAATGATGTCTTTCACCATTTTTACACTTATTACACCTCTTGAAATGTAGGGTGATAAATAAGTTACGTCGCCATCAATAAAATTGCGGCTTCTTGCATATTTTACGGGATCTATTTCGTCAATTTTTTTTAAGATACTATCCCATTCAGTTGGAAAAATATATTCGACCCTTTTACTCATCGCCTTTTGCTTATTTTATTCAAACTAATGGTTTTTTGCAACGTGCATTTAAACCGATTTATTCCGTCTACTCTTTTGGCCAGGTGTTTTTGACTTACGCCACTATGTGTGCGTTTACGCCAGAGGTTAAAACTGCTGCGCTTTAAGTTTTTGCGCATGAGTGCTACCGTTTGCATTTCGCTTAAGCCAAATTGAAATTCAATAGCTTCAAAAGGAGTGCGGTCTTCCCACGCCATTTCAATAATGCGGTCTGTATCTATGATTGACAGTTCTTGTGTAGTTTCTTTTTTCATGTATTAGCTCTTGATTCAAAATTAAACGTAAGCTATTTAAGTAGTAAACGAAATGCAAAAAAATGTTCCTCTGTTTCATTTGGTATCCCGTTGAAAAATCGCAAGGGTGGGGGAGGAGTAGCTTTGATAAAAGCAGTAAAAAGCCAACGTCTCATTAACCGAAGTTAAACGGAAGTTAAACGAAGGATGAACGTAAGATACTAGGTGGAGACATGAATGAGTCTAGGCTGACATACGGGTGAGCATCGTATTATATTTTTGTACGAGTAAATGATTTTGTACTAGAAGCCGGGAGAGGAAGTAATGCTGTCTTTTATCTGTGACTGCAAAGAGT
Source organism: Ferruginibacter sp. (assembly GCA_031416275.1). GTDB lineage: Bacteria > Bacteroidota > Bacteroidia > Chitinophagales > Chitinophagaceae > Ferruginibacter. The sequence goes on from JANOTH010000024.1 coordinate 1,552, forward strand.
CAGGTCTCGTCTCGACAATCATCCATTGTGGCTCGAAAACCCAAATGCCATTCTTCTTTATTAATTTGTAAGACTGTGTAATGGTTTTATTTTTTGTTTCTACATTGTAGATAACTTCTCGGGCGCTATCGGTAGCTTCATTGTATGAAACCGGGGTGTATATGTCTTCTGTAATCACATCGGCATCATTTGAAGGTACTTTTTCAAATACAATTTCCTCCTTTTTTTCAGGTAAAATTATCTCCGGTTCGTTATTGTCTTTTGTGAATATTACAACATCTTGTTCGTTGTTAGGAGCAGCATATATTCTCTTTTTCTGAAAAGATTCCTGCACTGGTTTAATTGCTACAGCAGCAAAGTTTTTTACCGCTAGGTTTTTTTTAGAAACCATTACAAAGAATATGGATGCAGTTAGGAGAACAAACAACAAGGATAAAAAATAGGTGTTCAATTTTTTAAACGACAGATTTTTCTCTAGAGAAAAAAAACTAATACGATTATAAAGCTGAGTGTGATTTTTAAATACTCCTAACTGAAACGGCTTTAATGCTGAGTTGTTTTGAGCAATGAGAAACAAGGTTTCAGCATATTCGATGCTACCATATTGATAATTTAATACCTGTATATCGCAATTCTTTTCTCTTTCCAGTTTAAGTTTTTCTGCAGCAATTTTAATAAAAGGATTAAAAAAGTAAATCGTTTCCATTGCCAGTAAAAACCAATTCAGCAGATAATCTTTACTTTTTATGTGTATGAGTTCATGCAGAATAATTAACTCTGCTTGCTGCGTGCTGATGTTGTTTATTAATGAAATAGGTAATAAAATAACAGGTTTAAAGAACCCGAATGTAACCGGGGTTTTAATAGAACTGCTAAACCATAGTTTTACCGTTTTTTTAATACACAAGAGATTAGCATGGTGGCTTGTAAAGATTTTTAAATCAGCAGTAGATCTAATAAGTTGCTTTGTGTAATAATTTTTAAATGAAGCCCATTGAAATGTAAACCGCACCACTTTTACGGCAACAATTGCTATATATAGTGAAAAAATAATGCCGTAATAATTCTTTAAAAAAGGGAATTGGCTTATCTGCAAAAACTCGTGCACACCAGATGTTCCTTCAAAACTATAACTATAAAAAAAGCAGCAAAATGAAATAACAGAAATACAAAATTGGGTGAAGAGCAGGAGGTATAAGAAATTTCTTTTCTGCAAAGGATGATAATTTCTTCCGATTAGATTTACCAACAAATAAATCCCCAAAAGCAATGCAGACTGCCAAATGCTATGCAACAAGGTTTCTATAAATGATAAAAAGAAATTCATTCTTTTAAACTTTTACTTTTTTGCTTTTAAAGTTTCAATCAAAACCTCAATTTGTTTCAATTCCGCTGCAGTTGTTTTGTTCCCTCCCAATGCCTGCATAACCAAATCAGCCGGCGACCCTGCAAACAAACTTGCAATCATTTTATTTACAATTTGTAGCTGTGTTTTTTGTTTATCAATTGCAGGAATGTAAATATGGGTTTTACTATCGGTATTTCTAGTAACCAAACCTTTTTCGTGCATTATCTGCATTAGTTTTAGGGTAGTGGTATAACCCGCATCTTTTGTTTTAGTGAGCTCCTCGTGTACTGTTCTTACCGTGGCAGATTTGTTTGCCCAAAGTACTGCCAGTATTTCCAACTCGCTTTCTGTAGGTTTAATAGTCTTCTTATTTTCCATTGTTACGATTTAATTCGTACAACAATATTACAAGTTTGTTCGTAAATGAAAAATTAATTTTTATGGGTGGGAGATTAGTCGTGAAGTGAGTGCTTACCTGATTTAAAAGTAAATGCCGACTTTATCATCGATGTATATTTGACCATTGGTTGTTTTGACCTTAATTATTTGTGATTTTATTTTAATATCTATTTCGAAATAACTGCCCATAAAGTGGACGTTTGTAACTGTACCATTAAATTGTTCTGATGTATCATCGGTTATTAGAATCGCTTCTGGTCTAATCAACAAGCTTTCACCAAATATTTTGGCATCCAGCAAGTTGTAACTTCCCAACAAGGCTGCAGCATATTCATTTACTGCTTTTTTGTAAACGTTTTTGGCGGTACCCTCCTGTATAATTTTTCCGCTCTTTAAAACGAGAATTTTATCTGCCCAAGGCAACACATCCGCAGGCTCGTGAGATGTAAGGATACAAGAAATAAGATATTTCTGACAGACATCTTCAACTACTTGCTTTAAAATATTTCTATGAATTAAATCGAGGTTTGAATAGGGTTCATCTAAAATTAAAAGACTTGGTTTTGTTATAAGAAGTTTTGCAAGTGCAACCCGTTGTTTTTCTCCGCCCGAAAGTTCGTAAGAATTCCTTTTCATCAGATGGTCTATTCGGCATATCTTAAACAATTCATTTGCTTCCTCAGCTGATAATTCATTGGCATAACTTAACAGCTCTTCCATTCTGTAATTGTTCAACAATTCAAAATGCTGCGATAGATAAGCTATTCCTTTTTGCCCGCCAACCAATTGCCAATTAGGTCCCATCACTTTTTTACCTTCAAATAAAATTGTTCCGCTTTGTGGCTGAATAAGTCCTGCAATGGTTTTTAAGAGCGTTGATTTGCCGGATCCCGTTTCACCAATCAACGCAATTTTCTCCATTTTCTGCTGGGTGAATTGTATATTTTCAATAGAGAAATTACCAAGCAAGGGTTCAGAGCATAAGTTGGTGACAGAAAGTAGCTGCATAGAATAAAATTAACTATAAACTTAAATGAACATTCATAAAAAATGCTCCCATTAAAACGGGAGCATTTGTAATTTAACTATTTAATGAAATTTTATTAATAACCCGTTGTTGTTGACGAAACCGGCTTTGCAGCACTCATTTTCATCAACGTTTCTATTTGAGCTTTTCTATTGGCTTCAATTTTACCCGCATGCAGTTTTGCAAGGGTAGGAGCTATCACCAGCGAAACAATACTCATCAATTTGATTAATATGTTCATTGATGGACCAGATGTATCTTTAAAAGGATCGCCCACTGTATCACCAGTTACAGAAGCCTTGTGTGGTTCTGATTTTTTGTAAAACATTTCTCCGTTTATTTCAACACCTTTTTCAAAAGATTTTTTTGCATTGTCCCATGCACCACCAGCGTTGTTTTGAAATATTCCCATCAACACACCACAAACGGTAGCACCTGCAAGGAAACCACCCAACACTTCAGGACCAAATACAAAACCTATGATCAATGGAGATAAAATAGCGATAGCGCCGGGCAACATCATTTTCTTTAAAGATGCTTCCGTAGAAATAGCCACACACTTATCGTATTCAGGTTTGCCTGTACCTTCCATAATACCTGGAATCGTTCTAAACTGGCGACGAACTTCTTCCACCATCGCCATGGCTGCTTCACCTACTGCTTTAATAGCCAATGAAGAAAATATAAATGGAATCATGCCACCCACAAATAAACCAGCTAACACATCAGCATGATAAATATCAATACCATCAATTTTTGCAATACCGACGAAAGCTGCAAACAATGCCAATGCAGTCAATGCCGCAGAAGCTATCGCAAAGCCTTTTCCTGAAGCTGCGGTAGTATTACCAACTGCATCTAAAATATCTGTCTTCTCACGCACATCAGCAGGCAACTCACTCATTTCTGCAATGCCACCTGCATTATCTGCAATCGGTCCAAATGCATCAATAGCAAGCTGCATAGCAGTTGTAGCCATCATACCTGCGGCAGCAATTGCCACACCGTACAAACCTGCACATGCATACGAACCATAAATACCAGCTGCTAAAACAATGATAGGAAGCAATGTACTTTCCATACCTACTGCCAAACCACCAATAATATTTGTTGCATGCCCTGTTGCACTTTGGCGAATAATACTCATTACCGGACGCTTACCCATTGCGGTGTAATACTCTGTAATGATACTCATTAAAGCACCCACTGCAAGACCAACCATTATTGCACCAAACACACCATTTTTTGTAAATACAAATCCACGAAGTTCCATGCTTTCGGGCATTAAGAAATTCACCAAAAAGTAACAACCAATAGCCGTTAAAACCATGCTACCCCAGTTACCCATGTTCAACGCATTTTGTACTTTATGCGTACTTAAACCTGCGCTCTCACTTATTCTTACAAAGAAAGTTCCTATAATAGAAAAAATAATTCCCATTGCTGCAATTAGCATCGGTAACAATATTGGACTCATGCCTCCAAAGGCATCAGTCATGGCATTTGTTTCTCTACCCAACACCATCGTTGCCAAAACTGTTGCGACATAAGAACCAAATAAATCAGCACCCATACCTGCTACGTCACCTACGTTATCACCTACGTTATCTGCAATAGTTGCAGGGTTACGAGGGTCATCTTCAGGAATACCTGCTTCTACTTTACCCACAAGATCAGCACCCACATCGGCAGCTTTTGTATAAATACCACCACCTACACGAGCAAACAATGCAATAGACTCAGCTCCTAAAGAAAAGCCCGTTAATATTTCTATGGTGCGCTCCATTTCAATGCTGTCAACTGCAGCACCATTTGCAAAAACCATTTTTAAAATAATAAACAATCCACCTAAACCAAGCACCGCTAAACCTGCAACACCCATACCCATTACGCTACCACCGGTAAACGAAACAGATAATGCTTTGCTTAAACTTGTACGAGCCGCCTGTGCCGTACGAACGTTGGCTTTAGTGGCTATCTTCATACCTATAAAACCTGCCAATGCACTAAAAAATGCACCTAATATAAATGCAACCGCAATGCTCCAATGGCTGTTTTCGTTTGTGTAACCCATTACACCTAACAACAACGCAGCTATGATAACGAAGTAGGTTAAAATTTTATACTCAGCTTTTAAAAATGCCATAGCACCTTCCGCTATATATGTACTTATTTCTTTCATGCGGTCGTTGCCGGCATCTTGTTTAGATACCCATGCATACTTTACAAAAGTGTACAACAAGCCCACAATGCCCATCGCAGGTACTACGTAAATCAAATTTTCCATCATATAAAAGTGTGTTTTTTGGTGCGCAAAAATAGGGTTTTTAATGGAATTCGATATCGGGAATTTGGTTTGAAAGCCTCTATTGCTGAAAATGGTTTGCAATATTCTATGAGGCGATCATTCAATTTGTATCTTTTGGGGCTTTCTACTTCATATCTTTTTCGGCATTTGTCAGGGCTGTCCGTAGTACTCCTCGTTTCTCCGCCTGAGGGCGGGTTCACTGTGGGGTACTACTTTCCATCCCTCAGCCCTTCAGCTCTAGTATTTCTATTTGGCTTGATTACGTGGTAGATTGTGTGTTTTATTTGGAGTAGTAGATTGTAAGGTGTTCTAATGTTGAAAACAAATTCCGCTGAAGCGTTTCGTAAAGTAAATTTTCATTATCCAAATATCTTAAATCAAATTTACATCAGTTTCATACCGTAATGCCCTGCCAAAGTAAATACTAAGCACCGGGCAATTACACCCATGCAACACCAAAATATAAGTCTGTTTAAAGAGGCATTCAAACCAACACCTACCGCAATACTTATTGGTGCACCTACTGTAAAAGTGCCAAAAAATCCAAGGCCTATTACGCCAAACTTATTCCATATTTTGTGAGCAAGTGTATCTGTTTTTTCTTCTTTTATCTTCGGTTTTCTGTACTTGGCAATAAAATCTCTTATTTTATCTCCCAAAAATGCCGCAACAAACACGCCTGTAAGTCCACCAATTACACTTGCAAAAAATATAATCCAAGCTGATAAGCCAAAGGCAAAACCTGCAGGAATAGCAGCGTAAATTTCGAAAGTAGCTAAGCCTGCCACCGTTAATATTTTTAAAATCATTTTTTGTTTCTTTTGTGTTGCAGATCTGCCTTAATTATTAGTGTGAAAAAAATCACTTTAAGAAAACACGAAAGTATCCTAAAATGAACAAATTAATTTGTGCTGACAATTATCATGTACTCGTTGTCAGAAATAATCTTGCGTTTTTAGTAAATTGAATTTCAATAATCAAATTGTTAGAACGTATATTCATGTGACCTAAAAAACTTGTTATGAGATTCTTCAATATTTTATTCTTCTTAGGAGTCGTTTTTTTTACATCCTGCAACAACAAATCCACAAATAGTGCGGACAGTAATTATTTTTTGGATAACGATACTGCGGCCGTAAAAACGGGTGGAATTAAAATGATATCAATAAACACACCGAAAGGAAAGTTTAATGTTTGGACCAAAAGAATTGGAAACAATCCGAAAATAAAAGTTTTGTTGTTGCATGGCGGCCCTGGTGGAAGCCACGAAGCATTTGAAAGCTTTGAAAGTTTTTTGCCACAAGAAGGCATTGAGTTTATTTACTACGATCAACTAGGAAGCTACAGAAGCGATAAGCCTACTGATACGAGTCTTTGGGTCACTGAACGTTTTGTTGAAGAAGTAGAACAGGTAAGGCAGGCACTGAATTTAGACAGCTCAAATTTTTATTTACTTGGGCACAGTTGGGGAGGAATATTAGCCATGGAATACGCCTTAAAATACCAACAACATGTAAAGGGATTAATAATAAGCAACATGATGAGCAGTTGCCCTGCATATGCGGCTTACAATAAAAATGTGTTGCAAAAACAAATGGACCCGAAAGTTGTAGACAGCATATTAATGTTTGAAAATGAAAATAAAACGGCCGATCCGCAATACATGAATTTGTTGATGAACAATTATTACAACGAACACGTGTGCAGGGTAAATCCGCTACCGGAGCCAGTTAGCAGAATGTTTGGACATATCAATACGCAAGTTTATACCATCATGCAAGGCCCATCTGAATTTGGAATAAGCGGGAGACTTGCCTTATGGGATCGCACAGCTGATCTGTATAAAATTAAAGTACCAACGCTTGTTATAAGAGGAATGCATGATACCATGGACCCTGAGTTTATGAAATTGATGAGTGAAAAACTAGGTAATGGGCAGTTAGCCACATGCACCAATGGCAGCCATTGTAGTATGTGGGATGATCAACCCAACTACTTTAAAGGATTAGTATCGTTTTTAAAAGCTGATAAATAAGCTAGCACTGTAATTTGAGCAAATAAAGTTTTAACCGTTATGCAAAAAATAAAATTAAAAATGCTGCCGGAACTCTCAACAGAAAAGTCGCTTAAGACCCTTGTTGAGAATAGAAAAATTTATGGATTGGATAATTGCGAAATGAATGTTTTTGAAACACAGCAGCAGGCCACACTAGTTCCTTTGAGGTTTAATGAGTTTATTGTAACAAGTATGTTGCGGGGCAAAAAAGTAATGCATCTTTTTGATAAGCCTGGTTTCGACTACGTGCCCGGAGAAACAGTTATAGTGCCGCCAAATGTAGAGATGAAAATTGATTTTCCTGAGGCTTCAAAAGATGACCCCACACAATGTCTTGCTTTAGCCATTCATCAAAATAAAATAGAAGAAACCGTAAATTTTTTAAACGAGAAATATGCCAACAATCAACCTTGGAAGTTGGATTATGACAGGTATTTCTTTTACAACAATGAGGAACTAGCTAGTACCATTAATAAACTTTTAAATATTTGCTTAACCGATAAAAAAGACAAAGATATTTTTGCAGATCTTGCTCTACAGGAGTTGATTATTCGTATAGTTCAGTCACAAAATTTACAAGCGGTGCACAGCAACGAAATTAAAAATAAGAACAGTAGTTTTTCTGCAATTGTATATTACATTAAAATTAATTTATTTAAAAAATTAAATCTTAAAATGCTTACTACTGAAGCCTGCATGAGCTCGCCAAGTTTGTACAGAATGTTTAAAAGGGAAATAGGCGTAAGTCCAATAGAATTTATCCTGACAGAAAAAGTAAATTTCGCAAAGAAGCTTTTACAAAATCCTGCAATTCAAATTAATGAGGTATGCTACGAATCTGGTTTTGAAGACTGTAATTATTTTATAAGAATATTTAAAAAAATGGAAGGTGTTACTCCAAAGCAATATCAGATGTTGATGGTGAACAATTGCTAATCTTCTAAAAATGTTACAGGTTCTAATTGTGTAAGTTCATCTTCTGTAAACATGCGTGACTGTGTTAAAAAACGAAGCCCCATGGGTATTTCAATAGAAAAGCTAGATCCTCTGCCTTCCATAATATGAATATGAAGTTGGGTATATTGCCAGTATTCAAACTGGTCTTTGCTCATCCAAAATTCGCAATCATCAATTACGCCAAGGCATACATCACTGTAACCAACTTTAAAATCACCTTTTTCAAAACACATGGGTTGCGAACCATCGCAGCAGCCGCCGCTTTGATGAAACATCAACGGCCCAAATTTTTCTTTTAAGGTAGCAATTACCTTGCTTGCATCTTCACTTACCGTCACTCTTTTAACCATTGTGTTTATCTTTTTTTTTCTATTCAATTTTAAAATAAAACCGGTAAGTTGAATAGATGGATTAAATTAACTATTAACAATTTTTACCATCCTAACAACTTACCGGAAGCGTAATCTTATCAAAAATTAAATTACACTTTAAACCTGCGCTTCTACTAAAAGAAACCTAATTTATTTTTATCATAGCTAATAAGCATATTTTTTGTTTGGCGATAATGCCCCAACATCATTTTATGATTCTCTCTGCCAAAACCAGATTTTTTATATCCGCCAAAAGGTGCATGTGCAGGGTAGTGGTGGTAACAATTGACCCATACACGACCGGCCTGTATTTGCCGCGGTGCCTGGTAAAGCTGGTGCGCATCCCTCGTCCAAACACCGGCACCTAAACCATATAATGTATCATTTGCAATTTCAATGGCTTCATCCATATCTTTAAATGTAGTAACGCAACAAACCGGGCCAAAAATCTCCTCCTGAAAAATTCTCATTTTATTGTGCCCTTTAAAAAGCGTAGGTTGAATATAATAGCCGGTTGCGAGATCGCCTTCAAATGATTGTTTATCGCCCCCCACCAAAATTTCGGCGCCTTCTTCTTTACCAATTTTTAAGTACGATAATATTTTTTCATATTGGTCATTGCTTGCCTGTGCACCCATCATTACAGTACCGTCAAGTGGGTGACCAACTTTTATGGCCTTGATACGGGCAATCACTTTCTCAATAAATTTATCATAAATACTTTCTTGTATCAACATACGGCTTGGGCAAGTACATATTTCGCCTTGGTTAAGTGCAAACATAACTGCACCCTCAACAGCCTTATCTAAAAATTCATCATCATGGTCCATTACAGATTCAAAAAATACATTCGGTGATTTTCCACCAAGTTCCATGGTTACCGGTATAAGGTTCTCTGATGCATATTGCATGATCAATCTACCGGTAGTTGTTTCACCGGTAAAGGCAACTTTTGCAATGCGGGATGATGTTGCCAATGGTTTTCCTGCTTCAGGTCCAAAGCCTGTTACCACATTTAAAACGCCGGGAGGAACAATATCTTTTATTAAGTCCATTAAAACAAGCAAAGATGTAGGTGTTTGCTCTGCAGGTTTTACGATAGTGCAGCAGCCCGAAGCAAGTGCAGGTGCTATTTTCCAGGTAGCCATCAACAGGGGAAAATTCCATGGAATAATTTGTGCAACGACACCTAGTGGCTCGGGTAGGTTTATGCTTACAGTAGTTGCATCATGCTCCGAAATTGTTCCTTCTTCTGCCCTTATAACTCCTGCAAAATATCTAAAATGGTCAACTACCAAAGGCAAATCTGCAGCTCGTGTTTCCCTTAAGGCTTTGCCATTATCTATGCATTCTATCAATGCGAGGTGTTCTAAATTTGCTTCAATTACATCGGCAATTTTTAAGAGAATATTGCTTCTGTAAGTCGCACTTGATGAACCCCAGGTTTTAAAGGCTTCATGTGCAGCGTCTATTGCAAGCTCCACATCTTCTTTGGTTGATCTTGCTGCTTTTGTAAAAACTTTGCCATCAATAGGCGATATGTTATCAAAATATTCTCCCTTTACAGGTGGAACAAATTTGCCGCCGATAAAATTATCGTAGTGCGTTTTAAATTCAGGTCGTTGTGTGATTGTGCTCATAATTTTGCTGGTTTGTTTTTTCAAAGTTTGTTTTAAATGAATCAATTTAATAGCACCTTTCATTCAGGTTATAGCATCATCTTTTCATTTTTATGAGCTCAATTTGTTCAAAAAATAGCACTTCAAAAAACCTCAAACCTTTTACAGTATTAGCTCTTAAAAAAACAAATTCCGTTTAACAAAACATTATTACCATTTAACCTTTCAAATAATCTTGTAACTTCATTTTTACGTTAATTTTACTACATGCAAAAAATTGCATCATTTATGATGAGTAAAAAATTTATCCCTGTAATGCTCGTATTATTGAGTGTTGGTTTGTTTATTGGTTTTAAATCTATGGGTAATGCTGATAGCAATAATGAAGAGAATCCCAAATTGCGTTATGCAAAAATTTTAAAAAATGTAGGTATATTATTAGAAGAAGGTCACTTTAGCCCAAAGACCATTGATGATGACTTTAGCAAAGCTGTTCTTAAACGATTTGAGGAGGACCTTGATGGTGAAAAAAATATTTTCTTTCAATCTGATATTAACGAGTTAAGCAAATACAATAATAGGATTGATGACGAAATACATGGTGCTGAGATTGAATCTTTTTATGCTGTAAATGCATTGTACTTAAAGAGACAAAATGAGGTTTCGTTATTATATCAAAAAATACTAGCAAAGCCTTTTGATTTTACGATAAACGAGACCGTACAGTCTAATCCTGAAAAATTATCTTTCCCAAAAAATGAAGCCGAGCGTACTGATTTATGGCGGAAGAGAATGAAGTATATGTCGCTGGGTAAATACTCTGATTTGTTGGAAGAACGTACAAAAAATAAAGACAAAAAAGATTTTAAGTATAAAGCAGATACAACGCTTGAAAGAGAAGCCAGAAATTTTGTTAGAAAGCAGTTGGAGCGTTACTTTACCACTAAAATAAGCAGAGAAACTGTAGATGAAAATTTCAGCACTTTTGTAAATAATATTGCCGGTAGTATGGATCCGCATACAGACTATTTTGCACCTGTGGATTTGAGGAGTTTTAACGAATCAATGAAAGGCAGCTTTTATGGTATTGGTGCACAATTAAAAGAGGAAGATGGTAAAATAAAGATCACTAGTTTGGTGAGTGGTATGCCTGCTTGGAGAAGCGGCGAGTTAAAAGAAAATGATGAAATAATTAAAATAGGGCAGGGAGCTGCAGAGCCAATTGATGTAACTGGCTATTCTGTAACTGATGCTGTAAAAATAATTAGGGGTTCAGAGAGAGGATCGGAAGTTAGGCTTACTATAAGAAGAGTTGATGGAAGTACAAAAGTGGTATCGTTGTTAAGAGATGAGATAAACATTGATGAAACATTTGCTAGGTCTATAATCATTAACAGCGATCATAAGATAGGTTACATTTACTTGCCGGAATTTTATGCTGATTTTCAAAATCCTTCAAAGCCAAGATGTGCAGCCGATGTAGCAAAAGAAATAGAGAAATTAAAAAAGGAAAACGTTGACGGTATTGTGTTGGATTTAAGAAACAATGGTGGTGGTTCATTATATGATGTTGTGCAAATGGTTGGTTTGTTTATTGAAGATGGGCCAATTGTACAGGTAAAAAGCAGAGATGAAAAACCTTCAATCTTAAGGGATAGGGACAGAACAATACAATATACAGGGCCTTTTGCTGTAATGGTTGATGAAACAAGCGCATCTGCATCTGAAATATTTGCTGCAGCTATACAAGACTACAAAAGAGGAATTGTAATTGGCAGTACAAGTACATATGGCAAAGGAACGGTGCAAAGGCAAATTCCATTAAACCCCGAGAGCGAAAATAGGCTGGTGAGTTCAAATAAAACAGAAGATTTGGGGTCATTAAAACTCACCCTGCAAAAATTTTATAGAATTAATGGTGGGGCTACCCAACTTAATGGCGTTACGCCAGATGTTGTTTTGCCGGATAGACTTGAATACCTAAAATTTAGAGAGAAGGATAATAAATATGCTTTAAAGTGGGATGAAATTGAAAAAGTAGATTTTAAACCATGGGAAAATTATACAAATCTGGATGCAGTAATAAGTGCAGCTAATTCGCAAACAGCATTAAGTCCGAATTTTACAAAAATTAAAAACAGTGTAAAGATTTTAGAAAACAATGTTGATAAGCCTTACAGCTTAAATTTGAAGCAATATGAGGAAGAGAAAAAGCAACTGAAAGCTGTGTATAAGCAATTAGAAGAAGCTTATAAATTATCGAAAGCATTGGATGTAAAAAATATTGTTGCTGACACAGTTGATATTAATAAGACCAAAGAGAAGCTTGATAGAAACAAGCAATTTGTGAAAAGAGTAGGTGAAGATATTTATATAGACGAGTCTGTTAAAATCTTAAACAAGATGATTGTGAATGATAAAATGGCAAAGAGAAATTAGTTAAACATTTATAAGTAGTTAAATCATAATTATAAGACCGGCATAAATGGCCGGTTTTTTTGTTTTAGTAACGTAAACTGATACGCTAAACATTACAATAGG
>JANOTH010000025.1:0-2416 GCA_031416275.1 Ferruginibacter sp.
GGCAAAAAATGCCGCTAAAACTTTGAGGCATTCAGATTCATTATTTGATAAACTTAACTTGCTTTGTAAGGAAATCTTTTATTACAGGCATGTATAAAACCTCGCAGGGCTTAACACATAGTTTGTTTTTGACTTTGCAGGTTTTGTATATTGTTGCGATAATTACACAGTATGAAATTTTTAGTTTTCGCATTTGCTTTAATAACCTCAATGTAATCGTATGGGCAGCCGGCAAAAAAAATTATTGCAGATATTCAAAAAGCTCAAAAGAACCTTTATGCCATATCATATACACTTCAACGTTCAGATACCTTCGTGACTGGTGATACCTGGATTATTAAAGGCAAAGCAGTTTTAAAGCCTGCTTTTAATGACAGTATTTTTGGTTTCTTTTTTTGGGGAGACTGCGACTGAATTGTCCTGAAATAAGTTGACCGGTTTTAATTAGATCCCAGTTGCTTCGGTAGCTGGGATTTTTTGTAAATGTACTTCATTGGGGGTTTTGAGTTTTAGTGCCCAATGTGGTCTGTAGCTGTTATATAATTTGATAGCCTCTTCGGTCAACTGGAAGGCTTTTTGCTTTGAGGGCAAAAGCCTTCCCAGACCAAACTCTTCTTTCATGGTTCGGTTCATTCTTTCTGCTAATGCATTTTCGTAAGGGTCTCCATTTTCAGTCATGCTGATTTTTATGCCGTTCTCTGTTGATAGTTTCACATATTCCTGGCTGCAGTATTGTAATCCTCTATCGGTATGGTGTATTAAAGGACGATCTGTTTTCCTGTTCTCTAGAGCCATTTGGTAAGCCTTTATCATAGATGCTGTGTCCATGTTACTGCAAATGGCATAACCCATTATTTTGCGACTGTATGCATCTGTTACCATGTTCAAATAGCAGTTGCCTTCATCTGATTTTATATAAGTGATGTCGCTTACCCATACCTGCTCTGACGCTGTCACTTTTACGTCCTTTACCAGGTTCGGATACTTGCGCAGCCAATGTTTACTCATGGTTGTTTGAGTATAGGTTCTACGAGGTTTTATCAGGAGCTTATGTTCATCTAATAGCTTAAATAACTGGTCTCTGCCAAACTTGATATTATGTTTAATTAACGATGGTTTTATCTGGTGATATAATTTTTTTCCGCCTAATCTGGTAAGAATTTTTCGTTCCCGGTGTACTAGTTTCAACACATCTTCTTCCACCACCAGGCGCTGCTCTTTTTGCCTGCAATGCTTATAGAAATACTGACGACTGTACCCTAATACTCCCGCTATTTTTCCAACGGAGAACCTTCTTCGTTTTGAGCCTGCTGCTGGTTTATATTTTCTGACAGCAGGCTCAAATACTTTTTTCTGATATCAGTGTTAAGCATCTCATCTGCAATATCAATAGCAGTATTTAAAATCTCTTTCTCATCTTCAAGTCGCTTAATCTTCTTCTCCAACTCCTTGATCTTTTTATCAGGAGTAGCTTTTTTACCCATGTTTCTTTTTGGAGACCAATCTAATCTGCCATGCTTTCTTAACCAAACCAAAATGGTAGCATTGCCCTGAATACCATATTTTCTCTGAGCAGCATCCTGGCTTAGTTCCCCTTTTTCCACCTCATCAACAACCTGTAATTTGAAAGCTAAAGTGTAATCTTTTTGAGTCCTCTTAGATACTCTAAATTGTCCTTTATTCATAACGGTAACACTGTTTTTGTGTCAACCTATTTTAGGACGAAGCACAGTGTTAAAAAAAAGAAGGTTGCCTTATGCAGGTAACCTTCTTTTTTATCTCGACTACATGGTAACCGGTTTAAAGCCATTTGTTCAAATCATTTTTTGAAGCCGATCGCTTCACCCTCTTTTGTACCATCAAATAAAAACGCATCAACATTTTTTACTCCATCTAATTTCTTAACTATCTTTTCTACGTCTTCCTCAATTGAATTATTCACAAGGCCTGCGGTAAAAGCCGATTTCCATTTAATGCCACCGCCTTTTGACTTTAATACATCATAACCTGTCAATGGCTCACTCATTACAAAAACCGGATGACCTGACATTTTAGATGCTCTGCCAATTCCTTTATTTTGTTCGGTACCGGCATCTTTAAATTTTACGCCTACAACCCGTTTGCCCGATGTGTAAACAATAGCATCAATATTTGGGTTTTCTTTTTTAGCACGATTGATATATTGCTCCACTCTTTGAGAAATTGATTTATTTACTAAACCACCGGTTATCATAGATTCAGCTTTCAAACCGGTGCCTACGTCAACAATGGTTTCATAATCTCTCAACGGCTCACTCATTATGTAAGTTTCAACACCGTTTACTTTTTTTACCCTGCCCAAATCAGATGAATTGGATTGAGCGTAGGCCGTAACGCCTGACGTAATAATTGCAGCTACAAGAATAATTTTTTTCAT
>JANOTH010000026.1:0-6001 GCA_031416275.1 Ferruginibacter sp.
CGCTATTATTTATTCGGTAAGGTTTTTATCGGCTAAGAAAAAAGGTACCGTACAGCAACCAGTAATTGCAACAGAGAAGGGCGTTGCAGGCATTTTGTTTTACCAAAAATTAGGTATCATTGAAAAAGATCTCTTTTTGAAAGAAGTAAATATCTTTTTACAAAAAGTCATCATCACGGCAGTGAATACAACCATTACGGCTGCAGATAAAATACTGGTTGCTGCAAGTGCGGTAATACCCATGTTTGCTTTTAAGGGTTGGGAGTACCCACATTTAGATGAAGTACTGCTGTACAATGATCATTTTAATATGGGTTTTGAAACAGAAGGAAACAAAGACAGAAATATAATGGGACTTGTAGGTACGGGTGTTTACAAAAATAAAATGCTGCTAAGCAAGCCAGCATTAGTAGAAGGGTTCAGCAATAAAACCGATAAGAAAAATACTGCCATTCATGAGTTTGCACACCTAGTAGACGGTGCTGATGGCGACATAGACGGTGTGCCTGAAATTTTAATGGACAAAAAATATGTATTACCGTGGATGAATCTCATACATACCGAAATGGAAAAGATGAAAGGCAAACGTTCAGATATGAACCCATACGGCTATACAAACAAGAGCGAATTCTTTGCAGTGGCTGCAGAATACTTTTTTGAAAGACCGGATCTATTCAAAACAAAACACCCGGAGCTGTACAAAGCCATGCAGGATATTTTTATGAAAAAGCATTAAGGGCAACAAAATAGATTTATAAAATCTGACAGTTTATTATTTTCTTTGCAACAAATAAAAAATATGAAAGTTGCTGTTGTAGGGGCTACGGGCCTTGTAGGTACAAAAATGTTGCAGGTATTGGCAGAGCGAAATTTTCCTGTTACGGAATTAATTCCTGTAGCATCTGAAAGATCTGTTGGCAAAGAAATAGTTTATAATGGTAAGCAGTATAAGATTGTAAGCATGCAGGATGCTATTGCTGCAAAACCTGCATTAGCCTTGTTTTCGGCAGGTGGTGACACATCGAAAGAATGGGCGCCGCAATTTGCAGCAGCAGGCATAACCGTAGTTGACAACAGCAGCGCATGGCGCATGGATGCTGATAAAAAACTTGTGGTACCGGAAGTGAATGCAAGTGCTTTAACCGCAACTGATAAAATAATTGCAAACCCCAATTGCTCCACCATACAAATGGTAGTTGTATTAAAACCATTGCACGATAAATACAAAATAAAAAGAGTAGTAGTAAGCACCTACCAAAGTGTAACAGGCACAGGCGTAAAAGCAGTAACGCAGTTAATGAATGAGCGGCAGGGTATTGAGGGCGAAATGGCTTACAAGTACCCGATTGATATGAATGCAATACCACATATAGATTCTTTTATGGAGAATGGCTACACCAAAGAAGAAATGAAAATGGTGAAGGAAACGGTGAAAATAATGGGCGATGAAAATATAAAAGTTACAGCCACCTGCGTACGCATACCAACAGTAGGCGGGCATAGCGAGAGCGTAAATATTGAGTTTGAAAATGATTTTGATCTTGCAGAAGTAAAGCAATTGTTAGCATCATCACCCGGTATTGTTTTAAAGAACGACAACGATAATTTTATTTACCCAATGCCACTTACAGCTCATGATAAAGATGAAACATTTGTGGGCAGATTGCGCAGAGATGAAACTCAACCAAATACTTTAAACTGCTGGATAGTGAGTGATAACCTTCGCAAAGGAGCTGCAACAAATGCGGTGCAGATAGCGGAGGAGTTGTTGAAAAGCGGGCTTTTAAAATAGCCTTATTGCCAGATAATCCTCTTGGTTGATGCTGTTAGAATTGTGCCATCGTCAAATTGAACTTCTAATTTAAATACATGCCCTTTATTGTTTAAAGGTTTTGTAGTAATAACGAATTGCTCAAATTGAAGCTGGTGTCCATTTGCATCTACGATGCTAACAAATGAATCTATAGTTCTAAAATTATTTGAAAGATTTACTTTAAAGTAGTTGTTTAATGATGTGTTTGCAGGTAAATTATTGTAAACGCTATCACTACTTATTTTAATTGATTGAATTTTATTTTTTAACCCTTTTTCACCACAAATATCATCTGGGCATGATAAGGCAAAACCCTGGTTCATCAGAAAAGCAACCTTGTTTTTATTGTTATTTGCGCATTGATTTATGAAACCATAGTTTAGATAAATAGAATCAACCAAGGTTACCACACCTGTGTCTACCACCGCCCTACCTGAACCATAAGCCGAGGCACCAATACCGGTAATTTTATAAAATGGAAATACCTCAGCTTTTGGGCAACAACTTAAATAAACAATAGTTGACAAAACAAAGAGCACAGGTAAAATCACTATTTTTCTGTAGTTCATATATCTTAGACTATGTAAATTTTGTTTGTGCTGCTTACCCTATCGTCCAAGTTTCTCTACCCCTTATCAGTTTATCCAAATCGCCAGGTCCGCTTTTAGCAAGTGCTTCTTCCATTTGCATAGTCATTACATCTTCGTAGCAAGCACGGTCTGTTTCAAAGAAAACACCGAACGGCCGTGGTAAATGGCCCTGTAATGCCGGGTCATCAAACATGCGGATTAGTATCTGTGCTTTGTAAAAATCCCTTTCATCGTGCACCCACAAATCATCGTGGCTTGCGCCTTCTTCTAGGTTAACAATTACAGGTTTAAAGCCATCGAGCTTTATGCCTTTATTTTGGTTAGCACCAAATACCAATGGCTTGCCTTGTTCTAAAAAGATGGCTTCCTCTGGCTTGCTGCTTTTCTCGGTAAATATTTCGAAAGCACCATCGTTAAAGATGTTGCAATTCTGATAGATCTCTAAAAAAGAAGAACCTTTGTGTACGGCTGAACGCAGGAGCATTGCCTGCAGGTGTTTGGGATCTCTATCCATGCTGCGTGCAATAAAACTTGCATCGGCACCCATAGCCAATGCCAACGGGTTAAAAGGATGATCTATACTACCCATTGGAGTACTTTTTGTAATCTTCTTTTCTTCTGACGTTGGTGAATATTGTCCTTTTGTAAGCCCGTATATCTGGTTATTGAAGAGCAAAATATTTACATCAAAATTTCTGCGGAGTAAATGAATGGTATGGTTACCACCAATGCTTAGCGCATCGCCATCGCCTGTAACAATCCACACACTTAACTCAGGCCTTGCAGCTTTAAGCCCGCTTGCCACAGCAGTTGCACGACCGTGAATACTATGCATGCCATAAGTATTCATATAATAAGGAAAACGGCTACTGCAACCAATACCGCTAACGATAACAATATTTTCTTTAGGAATGCCGAGTGTGGGCATTACTTTTTGCACTTGCGCCAATATAGAATAATCGCCGCAACCCGGGCACCACCGCACTTCCTGATCGGTAGCAAAATCTTTTGCGGTAAGTATTGGTTTTTCGGTAGTGAGTGTTTCTGCCATGATGATGTTTGAATTGCAAATTTACAACAATCATTATGTTTTGCTGTCGCCAAAATAATGATAAAGGTTTGGGCTGCTGCGCAGAAGGGAAAATTTACAAATTGATGCTGTTGCATTAACACGAAGCTGCAAATAAAAAGTAATAACAACAGCTAAACCAAAAATAAAAGCCGTCGAAAAAAATTCCGACGGCAGTGGTCATTACAACCTAAAATCAATGTTTTTTTGAAATACCCGGGTTATTAGATGATAACTGCGGGTATACATGATTTATTTCTAGACATTTATACCTCCTTTTTCTTTGGTGAATTATACTGTAATTTACGTAGAGCAGTTAATTGAAAAAAATTAAGAATAGATTTTTATAAATTTTTACCAAAAAAGAAAATCGATTTTTTTGATGAAAATGAGGGAAACAGGAAGAATAAATACCAATCTAATTTTTTCATTAACTAAAACAATCAGTTTTAGCCGTAACATGAAAAAATGAATAAAATATAAATGCAAATTTTTTGTAATAATTTTTTTTGATTATCTTGAATGTGTATAATTTAAAATATTAACCTTAGAAAAATAATGTGACTGAGGGACGGCCTTGCCATGACCTCTCCACAGAATATATGCCAACCACTTACACATTTATACAGCACCGAGGGCAAAACAGAATACTAATTCTTTTTGAATATAATTTGGCGAAAACTGCCCGGTTAAAACAAAAAACCGATGCTAAGTGGAGCAACACATATAAAGGTTGGCATATTGCCGATACTGATAAAAACCGCATCCTATTTAAACTTTTGCAAAACCCGGCGCCATTAAATATTTTAAGAAGTGATGCATCACCAAAAGAAAAAAGTAAAGTTGTTTTACCAACCATTGATGTAATTCTACCAACACTAAAACCAAATATTTTTACTGATGCACACAATGAACTAAGGATTGAATTAACCTTTAGCAAAAATAAATTACTAGAACAGGCAATAAAAAAAGTAAATGGAGTAAAGTGGAATGAGCAAAAAAACTGTTGGCATATAGCTTGCACAAAAGAAAAATTTGATGAGCTGTGTGCACTTACCAATACCATTGCAACAATTGACAAAAAACTACTGCGAACGCAACTTAACAAAATAAAAACACTGCAAAAAAAAGCAGTCGGCGAACAAAAAACGGGAACTTACAAAAGCAGTGCTATGTTACATGCGGTAAGCCACTATAATTTAAAATTGCTTAATACCGCAATGGAGCATTTGCAATTAAAAGGATACAGCACATCTACCCAAAAAACATATAGAAACGAAATAGGCATATTTTTACAAACCTTACATAATGTAAAGGCAGATGCGCTTGCAATTGATAGCATAAAGCGATATATACACGACTGCATACATAAACAACAGCTAAGCGAAAACACCATACACAGCAGACTAAACGCTTTAAAGTTTTTATACGAACAGGTATTGGGGCATGAAAGGTTTTTTGTAGAAATACCCAGACCCAAAAAGCACTTACAGCTACCAAAAGTGCTTGGCGAAACAGAATTGCGCAGACTTTTTGCAGCACCTAAAAACCTTAAGCACAAAGCGATACTATTTGTTGCATACAGTGCCGGGTTACGGGTGAGTGAAGTAATAAACCTTCGCCTGCAGGATATTGATAGGGAACGCAAGCAACTTTTTATATACTGCAGCAAGGGCAAAAAAGATCGATATGTTCGGTTGAGCCCAATGGTGTTGGATGTACTAGAACAATATTATAAGATGAGTGAGGTAAAACCCACCAATTATGTATTTGAGGGAACTGAAAAAGGAAAGCCCTACACAAGCAGAAGTGCCCAACAAATTTTTACCGATGCAAAAAACAAAGCCGGCATTATAAAATCTATGAGTTTTCATAACCTGCGACATAGTTTTGCCACGCATTTACTTGAAAAAGGGGTAGACGTTTTGTTTATAAAAGAAATTTTAGGGCATTTTAATATTGAGACGACACAGCGTTACTTGCATGTGAAAAAGGAGTTTTTAATAAACATTGAGAGCCCACTAGATGACTTGTACCGTGACCGTCCTATTACATAAGACAATAATTATATACAGTGCTTAATTTATTGAAAATAAACATGTTAATAACAGTAAAATAAAATTGTTTGACAATTGAAATTGATCAACCAACAATACAAACTTACAGTAATTAATAGAGTGATTATTAACGGATTGAAAATTGGGAATATTAGCGAGTTTCGCATAATATTGTGTTGCCTGCAATGCTCGGACACCACATATTTCAGAAGTTCATGCTGACAAGACACACAACAAATAACTGCTAAATGGGATTTGGATTTAACTTAATTGGCTTTCCTATTTTAATCTTAACGACTATTGGACTTCTTGTTTATTTCTTTGCTACTAAAAAGAAAATTGCGTTGAAAATTTTGGGAGCAATTTGGGGCTTGACAATTTTAGTATTTATTTCAGCGGTTATAAGTGACCATTATCGTACGCCAATTAAACTGACAAAATCTGAAATTATTGGAGATTATTATATTGACAC
>JANOTH010000027.1:0-1601 GCA_031416275.1 Ferruginibacter sp.
ACAAAGAACAATTTCAGATTCAAATCCCAATAATCATAATATTTCAAATTTTCAGGACTATTATGACCATATGAACGCAGATCTAATAACACTTAGAGCGCGGTCTAAATACCTTGGTAAAAAAGGCACATTAGTTTTAAAAGAAATTAATAATATCGATAATATAATGCACGTTTTTGAAAATTTACACAAAAGAGGATTTACTGATTCTCCAGATGATAAAAGAGATATACAAAATGGCATTAACTCGGCATTCGATGCTCTTATTAAACTTCAGGAGGAACTTAAACCAAAAAAATAATATGGCAAACATAGATTATGAAAAAATTGTATCTGATTGCATTGATGCTGCAAAGGGTGAATTAGGAAAGACCTGGAAATCCTTGCAGCCTTACGCAGAACATGAATTCAGACATTTCGCCGAAAATGCGACTTTTTTAGCCCAACTAAAACTTCAAAATGCTATTAGTGATGAAGAGTTAAAAGCTCGGTTGGAAATACAACGTTTGGCCCTTAGTAATACTTTATTAACTATTGAGGGTATAGGATTAATATCAGCACAAAATATCATTAATGCCGTTTTAGGTATTGTATTTTCTGCAATTAAGACTGTATTTAGTTTGGCGCTTGCGATTTAATGTTTTAGATAACCGAAAATAGTAATTTGCCATAAAAAAATGAAAATATTTATTATTCTTAAATACACTTTTATCCAGTTATAAAAAATAATGCGAGTTTTATGAATAGACACAATGTATTTATTAGTTATCATCATGCAAATGATCAGTATTATCGAGATGCTTTTGAAGCAGTTTTCTCGCACGCGCACGATATATTTATTTCTAAATCCGTTCAAATTGGCGATATAGAAGTCAACACAAATACCGAACGCATCCGGCAGAAAATAAGAGATGAATATCTAAGAGAAAGCACTGTGACAATAGTTTTGATAGGCACTCATACATGGCAAAGAAAACATGTGGATTGGGAAATATCGAGCAGTTTAAGAAGTACACAATACAGTTCCCGATCAGGCTTACTTGGAATTTTTCTTCCAACCTATCCTTTGACGTGGGATAATAAATACAACTCATATACAATTCCTCCAAGACTTAATGATAATTTAAGCAATGGCTTTGCTAAACTATATAAGTGGTCGAATAGCGCTAATGATGTTAGCGCCTGGATTCACGTGGCTTTTCAAAGAAGAAACCAAATAATTCCTGATAATTCACGCGATTTATTCGGATACAATCGCTCCAGTAATCAATGGCAATAAAAACACAATAATTATGGAATTTAAATCATACCAAGAAGCCGCATCTAAGACCATTCAGAATTACATTAATGATAAGGACGTAAATAAAATCGTTCCTTTTCTTGGAATTATTGGCGAAGCTGGTTCTGTTATTACAGAACTTAAAAAAAGTCTTCGTGATGGTAATGCTTATACAAACTATAATAACAAACTTAAAGAGGAGTTGGGTGATGTGTTGTGGTATGTTTTGTTATGGTGTGTTTGTGTTATTTTTTGTTGTTGTAGTTGGTGAGATTGATTGGCTCCTCTTACTGTTACTGATTACAATCAAACAAACAAACAA
>JANOTH010000028.1:0-1670 GCA_031416275.1 Ferruginibacter sp.
CAGGATGCACGTGCGGGTGTGGTTGAATTTTTGTTGGTAAATCATCCGCTCGATTGTCCTATTTGCGACCAGGCAGGTGAATGTCATTTGCAGGATTTAGGTTACGACCATGGTAAAGCAGGAACACGTTACCAATTTGCAAGAAGAACTTTTGTTAGAGAAGATATTGGTCCTTATATACAATTACACATGACAAGGTGTATACTTTGTTATCGCTGTACTTATGTGGCAGACCAGATTACAGATAAGCGTGTGCACGGAATTGTTGACAGAGGCGATCATGCAGCCATTTCAACCTATATTTCAAAAGCGGTAGAAAATGATTTTAGCGGAAATATGATTGATGTGTGCCCAGTGGGTGCATTAACAGATAAAACATTTAGATTTAAAAACCGAGTTTGGTTTACTAAACCTGTGGATGCACATCGCAACTGCGAAAACCCAAAATGCTGTGGAAAAGCTACTCTGTGGTTAAGGGGTAATGAAGTATTTAGAGTAACTGCCCGCAAAGATGAATGGGGCGAAGTACAAAGTTTTGATGGGAAGCCAGGTTGGATTTGTAATACCTGCAGGTTCGATAAAAAAGAAACCGCAGATTGGACTATTGAAGGAGTAACTACTATTAGTCGTCATTCTGTTATTGGTGCTAATAAATATAAAGTATTAGATAAGCCACAGGAAACAATGACGAAAGTTATGAGTGGAAGAGCTCCAAAGTTGTTGATGGATATACATTCTATTAGTGAGGTGAATAGAGAGGGTTTAGAGCTGAGCGAAATAAATGGACCGGCACATTCAAATGATTTTAAATTATAAATGATTTTATCAAACGACCATATAAAAAATACCATTGCTACTTATTTTAAAAATAAGCCAGTAAACCGTGTATGGATTTTTGGAAGTTATGCAAGAGGCGAAGCTGAAGACGCAAGTGATATAGACGTGCTAGTAGATATTTCTAAAGAAAGTAATATTGGGCTAGATTATTTTGGTTGGCATACTGAGCTAGGGTTAAAGTTAAATAAAAATGTAGACGTCTTAAGTTACGGGTGGGTAAACAAACATATTTGGCCTATAGTACAAAAGGAGATGAAGCTTATTTATGAAAGATAAAATTGGTAATAAAGCTAGACTACTTCACATACTTGATGCCATTTTGTACATACAGAAAGCATTAGATGATAAAAATGAAGATAGCTTCTTTAATGATTTTATTTTAAATACAGCTGTTGTTAAATGGTTTGAAATTATTGGTGAGTCAAGTACAAAACTTACCAAGGAATTTAAGATTGCAAAGAGCTCAGTTGAGTGGAACAAAATAGAGGGATTGAGGCATGTTCTTGTACACGAATATTTTGGAATAGACTTACAGAGAGTATGGATTTTATACATTGATTTCATACCGGAATTAAAAAACAATATTGAAAATTTTTTAAAAGAATTAAGTTAATGTTCCTTTCAATAGAACTCGCAACCATCATAGAAAAACTCATCCTCATTGTAATAGTGGTTATGGGCTCGTTGGTGGTAGCCATGTATACAACGTTTGCAGAACGAAAAGTTGCCGGGTGGTTGCAGGATCGTCCCGGGCCAAACAGAGCGGGGCCTTTCGGAATGCTTCAACCTTTGGCAGATGGGTTAAAACTTTTTTTTAAGGAAGAAATTATACC